>CBDUCD010000038.1:0-13864 GCA_965365535.1 uncultured Rhodothermales bacterium
TCCCCTACCGCTGCCCGTTGAGGCTCCAGTCGTACGGCAGAAACGAAAGCCGGTACGCGCCCCTTTCCAGCGCCGCCCGCCGGTCGCCCTCGAAATAGGGCGCGAGGGCCGCCTGGAGCGCCGCGTCGCCGTCGCCGAAGTCGCCGCCGTACCAGTCGAGGATTTTGCTCAGCCGGGCCTCGCCGGGCGCCGCAGGAATCTGGTTTTTCGACGGGTCGTGGAGAAAGCGGCGCGCCTGGCTGTCGAGCTGCGCGTCCAGCCGGCTGCCCACGTACGCCTCCTGCCGCAGCGGCGGGCACGAAACGGCGGCGCAGACGAGGGCAAAGTGGATGCGCGGCTCCTTGAAGCGCTTGCGAAGCTGGCCGTGCTCGATGTCGTCGAGCGACATCGAGCGCCCGCCGACGCGCGCGAAAGGCTGCGAAAACGGGCTGTTGGCCGCGGGCACGAAGATTTTGAGCCCGAACGGCGCGAAAGGCACCAGCTTTTTGATGCTCGCCGTCGGGTAGTTGTCGAGGATGAGTTTAAGCGTGTTGGCGTTGTAGGCGTTGATCCAGAACGCGATTTCGTCTTTCTCGGCCAGCGCCGACGGGTCGGTGCCGGCCAGCATCTCGACGTACGGTTTCAGCGCGCCGCTCTTTTTGAGGCCCGCGTAATCCACCAGCCCCGAAGAATCCACGTACGCGGCCAGCACCCGGCTAAAGGCGCCGTGATCTACCGCCGTGGGCCGCGCGATTTCGGCGGGCACGGCTACGGGGCGCGTTTTGACGGCGCCGCAGCCCGTGGCAGCGAGCGCAAAGGCGAGGGCGGCGAAAAGGAGGCGCATGGGCGGGGAGGAAGGGCCACGCGCACGCCCGCGACGGCGCAAAGGTCCGCTACTCGGGCAGCACCACGCGCAGGCGCGTCAGGCCCACCGGCCCGAGCCGGACGCCCGCCGCCGCCCGCCGGTCGGTGCCGCGCTGCACGACGACAATCGTGACGGAGTCCTGGACGGCGTACGCCCGGGGCGTGCCGCCCAGCTCTTCGGACACCTCGGCGACGGCGCCCAGCGACAGCCCCTCGGGCGAGGCGCGCACCTGCCCGTCGAAGCCCGTGCGGCCCAGGTACGGCACCTCGCCAGCCGCCCCAGGCACGCGGTTTATCACCAGGTCGGTTTCGCGCACCACGCGGCTCGTCGTCTCGACGCGCACGCGGTACACGCCGTTGGGCAGGTCGAAGGCGGCGTCGGGCACGGCCTGCAAGCCCGCCGGGCGCGTGCCCAGCTCGCGGCGGCTGCCCATCTGCGCGCCGTCCGACACGCGGTTGATGCTGACGGTGACGGCGGCGCGCTGCGCCAGCTCGAACTCGACGGGCAGGCTCGTGGCGGCGGCAAACGGGGGCGCGAAGTGGAGCAGCGCGTGCACCTCGACGCCCGGCTCCTCGTTGCCCCCGTCGTCCGTCACGACCACGAGTAGCTGCCGCTCGTCGTCCGCGAACCGGTCGCAGCCCGCGAGGGCAAAGGCGAACAGGGCGGCGAGCAGAAGGCGCATCAGTATTCGAGTGTCCGGGCGATGGCGCCGTGGAGACGGGCGCGGGCCGAGAAGATATCCTTTTCGATGGTGGGGGAAAAAGGCACGGGAAAATCCCGCGCCCCCACCCGCGCGGGCGGCGCGTCGAGCAGGCCGAAGCCCGCCTCGGCGATTTCCGCCGCGATCTCGGCGCCAAAGCCGCCCGTGCGCCACGCCTCGTGGACGACGACGAGCCGCCCCGTCTTGGCCACCGACGCCAGCACGGCCTCGCGGTCCCACGGCACCAGCGTGCGCAGGTCTATGATTTCGAGTTCGGCGCCCTTTTCGGCCCACGCCCGCGCCTCCTCCTCGGCCCAGAACACGCCCACGCCCCACGTCACGACCGTCAGGTCGCGGCCCTCGCGGGCCACGCGCGCCACGCCCAGCGGCGTCTCGAAAGGCGCGTCGGTGACGGGCCCTTTGAGGCTGCGGTAGAGCATTTTGTGCTCGAAAAAGAGCACGGGGTTGGGCTCGCGCAGCGCCGCCATCAGCAGCCCCTTGGCGTCGTGGGGCGTGCCGGGCACGACGACTTTCAGGCCCGGCGCGTGCGCGAACCACGCCTCCATGCTCTGCGAGTGGAACGGCCCCGCGCCGATGCCGCCCCCAAAAGGCGCGCGGATGGTGACGGGCAGCGGCGCGCCCCAGCGGTAGTGCGTCGTGCCCAGGTTGTTGACGATCTGGTTGAAGCCGCACGCGATAAAGTCGCCGTACTGGAGTTCGACGACGGGGTGGAAGCCGCGCAGCGCCAGCCCCACGGCGGCGCCCAGCACGCCCGATTCCATGATGGGCGTGTTGCGGATGCGCTCGGGCCCGAAGCGCTCCACGAACCCCTGCGTCACTTTGAAGACGCCGCCGTACGCAGCCACGTCCTGCCCCATGAGCACGAGGGTGGGGTCGCCCGCCATCGCCTGCGCCAGCCCGTCCGAGATGGCGTCTATGAAGCGTTTCTCGGAGCGGGGGCCGGCGGGGGCGCGCAGGTCGGAAGGCGCGGGCGCGAACACGTCGGCGGCCTCTTTTTCGGCCGTGCTCACGACCGTCGGCTGGGCGAGGGCGAACTCGGCGGCCTCTTCGACCTCTTTTTCCAGCCCGGCCCGCAGCGCGTCCAGGTCGGCGGGCTGCGCGGCGCCGGTTTCGAGCAGACGGGTTTCGTAGCGCGCCACGGGGTCGCGGTCGCGCCATGCGTCGAAAAGGGCGTCGGGCACGTAGCGGGTGCCCGAGGCTTCCTCGTGGCCGCGCATCCGAAACGTCTTCATCTCCAGCAGCGTCGGCCCCTCGCCCTTCCGGGCGCGCCGGGCGGCCTTTTCGACCGCCGCCACCACGTCCGGCAGGCTGTTGCCGTCCACGATTTCGCCCGGCATCCCGTAGCCTGCCGCCGCGTCGGCGATGTTTTCGACGGGGACGGCCTCGGCGGTGGGCGTCGAAAGGCCGTAGCCGTTGTTCTCGACGACGAAAATGGCGGGCAGCTTCCAGAGGGCCGCCAGGCTGAGGGCCTCGTGGAAGTCGCCCTCGCGCGTGGCGCCCTCGCCCAGCAGGGCGCACGCCACCGACGCCTCGCCCCTGAGCTGCGCCGCGAGCGCCAGCCCCGCCGCCACGGGCCACATGGCGCCCAGGTGCGAAATCATCCCGACGATTTTCGCTTCGGGCAGGCCGAAGTGGAAGGTGCGGTCGCGCCCCTGCGTGTAGCCGCCCTCGCGGCCCATGAGCTGGCAGAACAGCGGTTTGAGGGGCACGCCGCGCGTTGTCCACAGGCCCAGGTTGCGGTGCATGGGCAAGAGGTAGTCGTCGGGGCCGAGCGCGAGGGCGATGCCGACGGCGATGGCCTCCTGCCCCCACCCGCTGAACCACTTGGAAAGGCGCCCCTGCCGGATGAGTTTGAGCATCTTCTCCTCGACGACGCGGGGCAGCAGCAGGGCGCGGTAGGCGTCGAGCGTGGGGGCGGGAGGCGGGGCGGCAGCGGTCTTTTTGGCGCGAGGCACGGCAGAGCAGGGCAGAAGGGAGGGGCCGAAAAACGGCGCCAAACTACCGCCTTGCCCGCCCCTGCCACCACCAAAAATCAAAGCACCGCGTCGAGGGCTTCGTGGAGAAGTTTACCGGAACGGGTTCTCGATCCGCAGGCCCCCCTCAATCGTCTGCCCGTCCTGCAAATCTTCCGAGTACAGCACCTCGCAACCGGCTTCCAGCGCCGCAGCCACGATCAGGCTGTCCCACCACGAAAAGCCGTAGCGCGCGCACACCGCCAGCCCGCGCCGAAGCGTGGCCGTCGTGACGGGTTCGACGCGCAGCACATCCATGAAGTCCTCGGCCGCCTGCCGTACTTCTTCCGGGGGAAGGATGTGCTTTTTCAGGCACACGTTGACAAACTCGCCCACCACTTGTGAAGAAATCATCGCCTCGCCGAGTCCGCGTAAAAGGGTTTCTGCCACTTCGCGCTTTTTCGTGCGCGGGCCGACAACATACACGAGCACGTTGGAATCGATAAAGGCACTACCGGTCATGCGCTTCATCCCGGTTAAAGCGATAGTCTTCAGGTAAATGGCCCTGGTACCTATCGAAAATGCGCTCCAGACGTTCTTGCCGAGAGGGCATAGGCTGCCGCAGTTCTACTGTCTTGTTCTCCAGGAAAGGCAAGATTTCTTGTAGTTCTTCGGCGCTATCAACTTCAATGATGACACGCATGGTTTGTGAGGGTGTTTGCAGGAATCGGGGTTGATCAGACCGACTTCAAACCGCGATCTCCATGACGGTCTCGCCTGTGCCGGCGTCGAAATCGTCCACGGACAGGCACACCTCGACGGCTGCGTAGATGTTCTGGGGCAGTCTCTCGAACGTTTCGCCCTGCGTGGCGCAGCCGGGGAGGGCGGGCATCTCGGCCCGGTACCCCCCTTCTTCGGCGGAGTGGATGGCAGCTTTGATTTTCATGGCACTCGAGGGGTGGCGCGGTTTGCAGCAAACGCGGCCCGCTTCAGATAGGTTTTTTCTCGTGTGATAGTCACTACTCGCTACAGCACCGCGTCGAGGGCTTCGTGGAGGGTGCGGGCGCCTTTCACTTCGAGCTTTTTCGGAACCTGAGCGCCCTTCAGGTTGCTGTGCGGCACGACGGCGCGCGTGAAGCCCAGCCGTGCCGCCTCGTTGAGGCGCACCTCGATCTGGCTGACGGTGCGCAGCTCGCCGCCCAGCCCCACCTCGCCCACCAGGACGGTGCCCGTGTCCGAGGGCACGTCGCGCAGCGACGACGCGATGGCGACGAGCACGCCCAGGTCCACGGCAGGCTCGTCGAGCCGCACGCCGCCGGCGACGTTCACGAACACGTCCTGCGTCGAAAGCCGCAGCCCTTCGCGCTTTTCGAGCACGGCCAGCAGCATCTGCAGGCGTTTGCCGTCGAAGCCCGTGGCGGTGCGCTGCGGCGACGGGTAGGACGTGGGCGCCACGAGCGCCTGGATTTCGACCAGCAGGGGCCGCGTGCCCTCGACGGCGCACACGACGGCGCTGCCGCTGGCGCCGTACTGCCGCTCCTGCAAAAAAATCTCGCTGGGGTTGACGACCTCGACCAGCCCGCCCGGCCGCATCTCGAACACGCCGATCTCATTCGTCGAGCCAAAGCGGTTTTTGGCGGCGCGCAGGATGCGGTAGGCGTGGTGGCGGTCGCCCTCGAACTGGAGCACGGTATCTACCATGTGCTCGAGCACGCGCGGGCCGGCCACCTGCCCCGCCTTGGTGACGTGGCCCACGAGAAACGTCGCAAACTCCATGGCCTTGGTGAGGTGGAGCAGGCTGGCCGTGCTTTCGCGCACCTGCGAAACCGAGCCGGGCGCGCTTTCGATGTCGGGGCGGAAAACGGTCTGGATCGAGTCCACGACGACGACGTCGGGGCGCGTCTGCTGGGCGGCGGCGGTAATTTCCTCGATGTCGGTTTCGGCGAGCAGCAGAAAGTTGTCGGCCCCGACGCCCAGCCTTTCGGCGCGCAGCTTGACCTGGCGCACGGACTCCTCGCCCGTCACGTACAGGATGCGGCGCCCGGGCAGGTAGCGGCCCAGCTCGGTCATGAGCGTGCTTTTGCCGATGCCGGGGTCGCCGGCGAGCAGGACGAGCGAGCCGCGCATGATGCCGCCGCCCAGCACCCGGTCGAACTCCTGCACGCCCGTCACGATGCGCGACTCGTCGGCCAGCGTGATGTCGGCCAGGCGCTGCGGGGCGCGCGTGCCCGCCCGCCGGACGGACGGCATCTGGGCGGCGGTGGCGCGCGTGGTGGGCGTCTGCACTTCTTCGGCGGCGGTATTCCACGCCTCGCAGGCGGGGCACTGCCCGAACCAGCGCGGCGCGCTGTGGCCACATTCCTGGCAGACGTACTGGGTTTTGCTTTTTGCCACGGGTGCTTTTTTCAACAAACTACGCGCCGCCCGTGCCAACGGGCCTTCACCGGCAGGAACCGCATCTGGCGCACCTCTTTCGTGAGGCGACCTCACCCCCGTGCTGCGTGACTTTTACGGCTATTGCCCGCCGCGCCCTGGCGCCTGTCGAGACGTTCGGGCGGTTCGTGCTGCTGCTTACCCGCGCCTTTTCGTCGCTGGCCGACGTGCGGGTGTACCGCAACATCTTTTTCGAGCAGACGACGCGCATCGGCTACGAGTCCATTCCCATCGTGGCGCTCGCGGCCCTCTTTTCGGGCGCCGTGACGACGGTGCAGGCCGCCTACCAGCTCGTGTCGCCCTTCATTCCGCGCTCGGTGATCGGCTCCATCGTGGCGCCGTCCATCATTCTCGAGCTGGGCGCCGTCGTGTCGGCCTTTATCCTGGCGGGGCGCGTGGGCGCCCGCATTGCCGCCGAGCTGGGCACGATGCGCGTCACCGAGCAGATAGACGCGCTCGAAGTGATGGGCCTCAACTCGGTCGGCTACCTCATCCTGCCGCGCATTCTGGCGGGCGTGCTGATGTTTCCCGTGCTCTACGTCATCTCGTGCGTCGTCGGCATCGGCGGCAGCATCCTCGTGGCGGACTGGGGCGGCTTCCTGTCGCGGGGCGAGTTTTTGCAGGGCGCCCGCGACTTTTTCCGCCCCTTCGACGCGTGGTTCGGCGTCATCAAGGCCACCACGTTTGGCTTCGTCATCACCAGCATCGCGTGTTTCAAGGGCTACTACACGCGCGGCGGCGCCGAGGGCGTGGGCCGCGCCACGACGGAGGCCGCCGTGATGGCGTGCGTCTTTATCCTCGTCGCCGACCTCGTGCTGGCCCTGCTGCTGCTGTGAGGGATTTTGTCACTGGTCATTTGTCATTTGCGGGAAGGCGTTTCGTTTGATGACCACTATTCGATGATCGATGTCCAATGACGAATGACTAATAGCCAATGACCATCAACGCTCCGCATTCATGATCGAAGTCCGCAACCTGTGCAAGTCGTTCGAGGACAAACAGGTGCTGTGCCAGGTAAGCCTGACGGTGCACGAGGGCGAAAAGCTGGCCATCATCGGGCGGTCGGGGTCGGGCAAAAGCGTGCTGCTCAAGCACCTGGTGCGGCTGCTCACGCCCGACACGGGCGAGGTGCTCGTGGACGGCAAAAACCTGGCGCAGCTTTCGTATGGCGAGCTCCGGCGCGTCCGGCAGCAGTTCGGGATGCTGTTCCAGGGCGGCGCCCTTTTCGACTCGATGACGGTTTTCGACAACGTGGCCTTCCCCCTCCGCACCTTTACCCGCAAGCCCGCCGCCGAAATCCGCGACCGCGTCGAGGAGTGCCTGCACCTCGTCCGCCTGCCCGAGGCGCAGGACAAAAAGCCGTCCGAGATCTCGGGTGGGATGCAGAAGCGCGTCGCCCTGGCCCGCGCCATCGCCCTCGAACCGCGCTACGTGCTCTACGACGAGCCCACGAGCGGCCTCGACCCGCAAACGTCCAACACCATTGACGAGCTCATCAACGACCTGTCCGACACGATGAACATCACGTCCGTCGTCGTCACGCACGACATGCACTCCGTCCTGTCCGTCGCCGACCGCGTGGCGTTCGTGCACGAGGGCACGCTGCACTGGACGGGCACCATTGCCGAACTCCACGACAGCCGCGACGAGCGGTTGCTCCAGTTCGTCAAGGCCAATGAGTACCACATCGGCGCGCCTGCCTTCAACCCCCACCTGACGTGAACTTTACCCGCGAACTCCGCGTCGGCGCGACGCTGCTCGTGACGCTGGTCGTCGTTTTCCTCGGCATCCGCTTTTTCCAGGGCACGCCCCTGTTTTCGGGCGCGTACGTGCTCACGACGCGCCTCGACTCTGCCGACGGCCTCACGCCCGGCAGCGCCGTCCGGATGCGCGGCGTGAACGTGGGCACGGTCGAAACCGTCGCCCTCGACGGCCAATCCGGCGGCGTGGACGTGGCCTTCAAAATCCACGACGGCGTGCGCGTGCCCGGCGGCACAAAGGCCACCATCAGCGGCATCTCGACCTTTGGCAGCGTCACGCTCCAGCTCGTGCCCGGCGCGGGGCCGGACGCGCTCGAAAACGGCGACCGCGTCGAGGCCGCGCCGTCCGTAGATCTGCTCGGCACCATTGCCGACCGCGTGCCCTCCATCACCGCCCGCGCCGACACGCTGCTGCTGGCCTCGACGGTTGCCGCCGGCGAGGCGACGCGCCTCCTCGCCGACCCCAACAGCGACCTCCGCCTCGCCCTCGTGGGCCTGCGGCAGACGACGGCGGCCCTCAACGCCCTTATCCGCGCGCAGAGCGCCACGCTGGGCACGACGCTCGACAACGCCGAGTCCCTCACCGCCGACCTGCGCGGCTTCACCAACGCCAACCGCGACTCGCTCGGGCTGGCCGTCACGCGCCTCAACCGCGTGCTCGTGCGCCTCGACCGCAACCTCGGCACCGCCGAAGCGTCTGTGGGCACGCTCGACTCACTTCTCACGCGCGTGGCGCGCGGCGAGGGCACGCTGGGCCTGCTGCTCAACGACTCGACGCTCTACCTCCGCCTCGACACCACGCTTACCCGCGTAAATGGCGTCGTGGACGACTTCCAGCAGCATCCGGGCCGCTACCTCAAGCACCTCACCCTCGTCGATATTTTCTGAACCGATGCCCGATTACAGCGACGCCCTCGCGCTTTTCCACGAATGGACGCAGACGCCCAGCCTGCGCCGCCACGCCTACGCCGTCGAGGCGGCGATGGAGGCGTACGCCGAGCACTTCGGCGCCGACGTGGAGGCGTGGCGCATGGCCGGGCTGCTGCACGACATGGACTACGAGCGCCACCCCGACCCGTCCGAGCACCCGTACCGGGGCGTGGCGGTGCTGGCGGAAAAAGGCTACCCCGCGGAAATCCGCGACGCCATCATGGGCCACGCCGATTACACGGGCACGCCGCGCACCACGCCCATGGCCCGCGCCCTTTTCGCCGTGGACGAGCTTTCGGGCCTGGTCGTGGCCGCCGCCCTCGTGCGCCCGACGGGGCTCGAAGGCATGACGGCCGCTTCGATCAAGAAAAAGATGAAGGACAAGGCGTTCGCCGCCGCCGTCAGCCGCGACGACATCCGGGCGGGCGCCGAGGCGCTGGGCGTCCCACTCGACGAACACATCACCCGCGTCATCGGCGCGCTCCAGCGGCGGGCCAGCCGCCTTTTCGACCTGCATGGCTGAACCCCTCGTCCCCGTCCAGACCGGCGATGCCGCCGAGCCGCCGTCGCGCCTGCGCGTGCTGGCCGGGCTGGTGGCGCGCTACGCCCGCAAGCACCTGCCGCAGCGCCCCCGGGTGGCGCCGCCCGCCGCCGAGCCGCCGCGCGTGAAAGGGTCGCACGCCGTCGCGCTGGGCGTGTTGCGCGTGATTCCGTGGCTGCTGGGCGCGGGCTTCGCCGTCTCGTTTTTCTGGGACTTCCCCGGGCGCGAAATCGTGCTGATGGGGCAGCGGGTGCCCCTCGAAGGGCTGCTGCGCATCCTGATGGTCAGCGGCTACATCGGCTTTCTGACGAACTGGCTCGCCATCACGATGCTGTTCCATCCGCGCCACCGGCGGCCCATCCTGGGGCAGGGACTCATCCCCGCGCAGCGCGAGCGCGTCATTTTCCGGCTGGCGAAGGCCGTCTCGGAAGAACTCATCAGCCCCGACCTCATCAAGCGCAAAATCGAGGAAAGCGGCATCATCCCCCGCTACCGCGCGATGATGGTCGAGGTGGGCCGCAACGTCGTCGAAGACCCCGACTTCCGCCGCGAGGTCAAGGCCCTTGCCGCCGACTATGCCCGCGAGACGCTGTCGGCGCCCGAACTCCGGCAGCGCATCATCGCCTTTACCATCGACAAGCTCGAATCTTTTGCCGGGCAGGGGCTGGCGGGCGTGGCGCTGCGCACGTACCGGCTGCTGGGCGAAAACGACTTCCAGCGCCGCATCGAGGAAGCCGTGGCGGCGCTGCCCGAGGCCGTGGATACGCTGCTCGACGGCTTCGACCGGCAGCTCGACGCGCTCCCGGCGCGCCTCGAAATGCACTCGGAAGCCCTCGAAGTGTGGGCCACGCGCGCCGTGCTCGACTTCGTGGAAAGCTTCGACATTTATGCCATCGTGACGGAGAACATGCGGCGCTACGACGAGCAGCAGCTCGAAAACCTGCTCAAAAACACCAGCAACGAGCAGCTCAACTACATCAAATACCTGGGCGGCGTGCTGGGCGCCATCGGCGGCTTCGTCATCTGGCAGCCCGTGCTGGCGCTGGGCGTGCTGGGCGGCATCGTGGCCCTGGCGTGGGGACTGGACGCGATTCTGTACCGGCAGCAACACAAAAAGGCTGCTTAGATTCAAGCCGATGCCGCTCAAAGTCCGCGACATCCTCAAGCTTCTCGCCGGCGACGGCTGGTATCAGGTTGCCCAGAAAGGCAGCCACCGCCAGTTCAAGCACCCCACGAAACGAGGCAAGGTGACCGTCGCCGGGCATCCAGGCAAAATCCTTCCTCCGAAAACCGAGAAAAGCATTCTCGAACAGGCCGGACTCAAATAGCCCCTACTGCGATGGAAGAACGCAAATATCTACTCGTCATCGAAAAGGAAGCCCAGGCCGATGGCACCACGGCTTATGGCGGATATTTCCCCGACCTGCCCGGCTGTATTGCGGTAGGCGACTCCACCGAGGAGGTCATCGCGCTGGCGCAGGAGGCCCTCGAAATGCACCTGGCCGGGATGCTGGAAGATGGAGACCCCATTCCCGAACCCTCGCAGTCGGTGTACCTCTCGGCACGGCTGCCGCGCCGGACGCGAAAAGCAGCGTGACGGGCGACGCGGCTGGGGGTGGCAGCAAAAAAGGCCCGCCTCGGGGAGGCGAGCCTTTGAAAAGTGGCGTGGGGGAGACTTGAACTCCCGACCTTGGGGTTATGAATCCCACGCTCTGACCAGCTGAGCTACCACGCCGCACAGGGGCCGCAAGATACGCCGGGGGCCGTGCCGGGGCAACGCGGCGCCGCCGGGCGTCGGTGAGCGAATGGCGAAGATTGCGCCCCCCAACCTGTTATTGCAACCATGAAAACCATTGGACAGGAACGCGTGCTCGAAACGCTGCACCGCGCCGTTGCGGGCGGGCGCGTGGCGCACGCCTACCTTTTCCACGGGCCGGACGGCACGGGCAAGCGCGCCGTCGGGCTCTACTTTGCCCGGATGCTGTTGTGCGAAGGGCCCGGCCCGGCGCCCTGCGACGCGTGCAGCGCCTGCAAGCGCGTGCTGCGCCTCATCCACCCGGACGTGCACGTGCTTTTTCCGCACCCGACGGACGTGTCGGAGGCCGAGGTGGGCGAGCGGCGCGCCCTGCTGGCCCAGAACCCGTACGCCCTCATTGACTTCGTGCGGCGCCCGTCCCTTGCCGACCCCACGAAAACGTCCAACAAGCAGGCGCACTACACCATCGCCCGCGTCCACGACGAGTTGCACCGCCCGATGAGCTTCCGGCCCGTCGAGGGGCGCTACAAAGTCGCCCTCGTCACCGACGCCGACGCCATGCGCGTCGAGGCGGCGAATGCCTTTCTCAAGCTGCTCGAAGAGCCGACGCCGCAGACCGTCTTCATCCTCACCACGACGCGCCCCGACCGGCTCCTGCCCACCATCGCGTCGCGCTGCCAGAAGCTGCGCTTCGACCTCCTCGACGACGACGCCATTGCCGAGGCACTCGTCGAGACCGAGGGCGTCGATCCCGCGCAGGCCGGCCTCGTGGCGCGCATGGCCGACGGCTCGTTTGCGCGGGCCGCCGAACTCGCCGGCGGCTCCGACCTGGCCGAGCAGCGCGAAGAGGTCGTCGCGTTTCTGCGCAGCGTGTTCCGGGGCGGAGACGCCGCCACGCGCGCCGCCGAGGGCTGGGCCGCGCTGGGCCGCGAGCAGGCCAAGGCGCGCCTGCGCCTGCTGGTGCGCTGGGTGCGCGACCTCGTGCTCTACGCCCACATGGGCGAGGCGGCGCCGCTCGTCAACATAGACCAGCGAGAATCCATCGCCCGTTTCAGTCGTAACCTGCCCCACGCCGACCTCGCCGCGATGGTCGGGCACCTGGAAGAAGCCCTCGAACTGGCCGAGCGCAACGTGAATGCGACGCTCGTTTTCCACGTGCTGACGGCCCGGCTGGCCGGCGCCATGCGCGGCGCCCCACCGGCCCCGCTTTTCGTCCCCCTCGTCAGCGTCTGATCCCTTTTTGCTTATGGCCTGCGGTTCCTGCGGTACGGGTGGCACGGGCGGGTGCAGTTCGGGGGCGTGCGGCACGGACGCGTGCCCCTCTCTCCAGGCCTTCGACTGGCTGACGGACCTGGGCGTGGCCGGCCCCACGCGCCTTTTCGAGGCCGTCGAGGTGCAGTTCAAGGGCGGACGCAAGGCGTTTTTCCACGTCCCCCCCGACGTGGACGCGGCCACGGGCGACCTCGTCGTCGTCGAGGTCGAGCGCGGCATTGACTGCGGGCACGTCCACCTCAGCGGCGAGCTGGCGCGCCTGCGCTACCGCAGCCAGCCCGCCGACGACGCCTACCTGCCCAACGTCGTCCGCCGGGGCACGGTCGAGGACTGGGATCGGTGGGAGGCCAACCGCGCCGACGAGCGCGAGGCGATGGGCCGGTGCCGCGAGCGCATCGAAGCGCTCGACCTGCCCATGAAGCTCGTGGACGCCGAGTGGCAGTTCGACCGCAAAAAGATCACGTTCTACTTTACCGCCGAGCAGCGCGTGGACTTCCGCCAGCTCGTGCGCGACCTCGCCGCCCTGTTCCGCACCCGCGTCGAGCTGCGCCAGATCGGCGCCCGCGACGGCGCCGCCCGCATCGGCGGCATCGGCTCGTGCGGACGCGAACTCTGCTGCTCGACGTGGCTGACGGATTTCAAGCCCGTCTCGACGCAGGCCGCCCGCGCCCAGAACCTGCCCCTCAACCCGACGCGCCTCAGCGGCCAGTGCGGGCGCCTCAAGTGCTGCCTCAACTACGAGCTCGAGCACTACATGAAGGCGCTCAAGGAATTTCCCCGCGCCGACACGCCCGTCAAAACGCCGCAGGGCGCGGGCACCGTCCGCCAGATCGACATTTTCCGGCGCCGCGTGTGGGTCGAGTACGAAGACCACACGTGGGTCGAGTTCACCCTTGAAGCCATCGCGCCTTTCCTGCCCCGCCGCGCCGCCCCCCGCCGCCGGGAGTGACTTGCGGGGTTGGCTGTGTTTGTTGATGGCTGGTTGGTTGGCGGTTGGCGGATAACCAATCCAACCAACAAACCCCTCCAGCCTACTCCATCGTGCAGTCGGCGCGGCGGCGCGTGTCGAGAATGTGGAGGATTTTCCAGCCGTCGGCGGTGCGGGCGAGGGTGAACTGGTTGACGCCGCAGTGGCTGAACTGGCCGTTGAGGTAAAAACGGTACGGCGCCCACACGGCAGCCATCGTGCCGTCGGCGCGGACTTCGACGTCGTAGAGCCGCTCGTCGAGCGCGCCGGGCGCGGCGCCCGCGACCCCTGCCAGAAACGCCGGGATGGGCGTGGGGACGACGGCGGGCACGCCCTCGCGCACCGCCGCCGTGACGAGCCGGGCGTCGGGGTGCAGCACGTGGGCGACGGCGCTGCTGTCGGCGGCCTTCATGCCCTCGAACAGCGCCGTCACCGCCGCCATCGCCTCGTCGGCAGGCGTGGGCTGGGCGCGGGCGGTGGCGGGCAGCAGCAGGGCGAAAAGGGCGAGAATCGTGCGCATGGGGCAGGGCGGGGCTGAGGGCCCGCAAAATACGCCCGCTCCCGGTGCAAATCCCCAACGGCTCTTTCTCAGAGACGGTCTATGACGGCCCCCTCACCCCAGCCCTCTCCCCGGTGGGAGAGGGAACAGGCAGACATCCCCCTTGACCCCTTCAGAGACAGACACTCA
>CBDUCD010000039.1:0-13707 GCA_965365535.1 uncultured Rhodothermales bacterium
TTAAAAGATCACGCCGATGCGCCCGGCGAGCGTCGGCTTGACGTTTTTCTCGCCCACGATAAGCGACGGCATGACCTCGTAAAAGAGCGACGTTTCGCGCAGCCCCATCACCTGCCCCAGGCCAATGTTGAAGGTCGGGCCGCCGTCCGAGTTGTCGTCGCGGTTGACGGGCAGGTAGGCGCCGAAGCCCGCCACGAGGTACGTCAGCTTGTTGCGGTAGTCGGGCAGGTTGACGATAAGCGAGATGCCGGGCGTGACGACGTACGTGGCATTCGTGCGGCCTTCGAGGATGAAGCCCGTCACGCCCAGGTCCACCGCCGCCGACAGGTCGGCGTTGATGGGCGCCGACGCCCGCCCGAGCGCGCCGATGCCCAGCCCGTCGTCGAAGGAGAGCAGGCCGTTGAGGGCGATGCCGAAGCGCGGCGTCAGCACGCCCTGCTGGGCGCGAAGGGTGGGTGCAGACAGGGCGAAAAGCGCGGCGAGGCAGCAAAAGCGGAAAAGCCGGGGCATGAAACGTCGGGGGCGAAAGGAGGGGAGGGCGGGGCACGGCCCCGGGGCGGCGTAACTTACGAATGCGCCCCGCGCCCGTTTCACGCCCTTCCGACCGCCGCCATGCCCCTTCCCGACGTTGCCCCGCCCTCAACGCTGCCCGCGGGCGAGCGCGTGTGGCGCGTGGCGCGGGGCGTGCTGGCCCTCGCCGCCGCCTTCGTGGCCTACCAGATCGGCAGCGGCGTCGCCCTGGTGGTTTTGCTGCTGGCGCAGGGCGTGGCGCCCTCGGCGCTGCTGGGCGTGCTGGGGGCGGGCCTGGGCGATTACCCGTACACGACGCTCGTGGCGAATGCCGCCGGGCAGGGCGTGGGGCTGGCCCTCGTCGCCGTCGCCTTTGCGCGCCTCTCGACGCCGCGCGTGCGCCCCTTTCTGCGGTTGGGCGCGCCCGACGCCCGCCTGCTCGGCGCCTCCATCCTGGGCGTGCTGCTGCTCGTGCCCGTCGTGCAGGCCGTGGGCGAGTGGAACCGGCTGCTGCCCGTGCCCGACTGGCTCGTCGAGATGGAGGCGCAGCAGATGGCCCTCATCGCCGCCGTGCTGGGCCGCGCCGACGCGTGGCTATTCAACCTGGTGCTGCTGGCCGCCGTGCCTGCCGTGTGCGAGGAGTTGCTGTTCCGGGGCTTTTTCCAGCGTTTCGTCGAAAAGGCCGTGGGGGTGGGCGGCGCCATCGCGCTCTCGGGCGTGCTGTTCGCCCTCTACCACCTGCGGCCCACGCAGATTCTGCCGCTCGCGCTTGTCGGGCTTTACCTCGCCTACGTCGTCTGGCGGACGGACAGCCTGCTGACGGGCATGGCGGTGCACTTCGTCCACAACGGCCTCGTCGTCATCGTCGCCGTGTTCGTGG
Source organism: uncultured Rhodothermales bacterium (assembly GCA_965365535.1). Taxonomy (GTDB): domain Bacteria; phylum Bacteroidota; class Rhodothermia; order Rhodothermales; family BA12; genus CBDUCD01. The sequence goes on from CBDUCD010000039.1 coordinate 1,391, forward strand.
AAGGCGTGGCCGACCCCGACGCGGCGTTTGCCCTGCCCATCCCCCTCGTCGTCGCGTGCGGCGTGGCCTTCGGGGCTTTGATGTTCTGGTTACATCCACGCCGGGGCGCGGGCCGCAGGGCCGGTGGCGAGGGCGCCGGGGCGTATCCTCCCCCTTCACCCGAACGTTCCGAACATGACCGATAGAGAAAACGTCGAGGGCTGGGCTGCCGTGTTTACGGCCTCCACCGACTACGAGGCCGACATGGTGCGCGACCGGCTGGACGACGCCGGCATCCCGGCCGTCGTTTTTACGCAGCGCGACCACGCCTTCAACCTCAACGTGGGCGAGCTGTCGCGCACGGCCGTTTACGTGCCGCCCGACCGCGCCCGCGAGGCCGAGGCGCTGCTGGCCGCCGTGCCCATCTCGGGCGCCGAACTCGACCAGGCCGCCCTCGACGCCGACCCCGTCGCGCCCGACGCCCACACCCCGGACGACGAGGCCCTGCTCGACTCGGGCATCGAGAAAATCACCCTCACCGTTCCCGACGACGACTACGACGAGGAGGACGAGGACGAGGACGAGGTGGAGCGCGAGGGCGATTACGACGACGAGGAGACGCTGCCGCCCATCGCCTGAATGCGCGCGCCGCACGGGCGAGGTGGAGCGCGGCCCCGGCCTGCTCCACCTTTTTCGTAGCCATCAACCCGCTGGCCCCTTTGGAAAACAGCACCACGCGCGTCCTGACGGCCCTCGTGGGCGCGCCACTGCTCGTCGGCGCCGTCTGGCTGGGCGGGTGGCCCCTGGCCCTCGTGGTGGCCCTCGTCGCCCTGGGCGCGCAGGACGAGGTGTACCGACTGGCCGAGGCGGGGGGCGTGCGGCCGCACCGGTGGGTGGGGCTGGCGCTGGGCGCGTGCGTCGCGCTGCGGGCGCTGTGGCCACCCCTCGTGGACGTGGCCCTCGCGGGGGCCGTGGTGTACGTGGCGGCGCTGCCTTTCGTGGCCGACCGCGCGCACCTGCCCGCCGCCTTCGGCACCACGCTGGGCGCGCTCGTCTATCCGACGGCGCTCGTCACCACGCTCACGTCGCTGCGCGTCGAGGCGGGGGCTGCCCTGCCCGGAAACGAGGCGTTCTGGCTGACGCTGGCGGTTTTCGTGGCCGTCTGGGCCAGTGATACGCTGGCGTACTACACGGGCCGCACCTGGGGGCGGCACCCGCTGGCGCCCCGCGTGTCGCCCAAGAAAACCGTCGAGGGCGCCGTGGGCGGGCTGGTGGGCGCGCTGGCGGGGGTGGCGCTGCTGAAAGCCCTCGCGCTGCCCTCGCTGGCGTGGCCGCACGCCTTTGTGCTGGCGGCGCTGGGCGGCCTCGTCAGCCCCCTCGGCGACCTGGCCGAAAGCCGCCTCAAACGCTCCGTCGGCGTCAAGGACTCGGGCACGCTTTTGCCCGGCCACGGCGGCCTGCTCGACCGCTTCGACGCCCTCATCGTGGCCGCGCCCCTCGCGTACCTGTACCTGCGCTGGGCGCTGGGGTAGGAGGTTGGTTCCGCTCGCGGTGCTCGCTGTTGGTTGACGCTCGCGCTGCTCGCTGGTTGTAGGTTGGGTCGATAAATCGCCAGCCCGACCCCCCGGAACGCCCATTTTGCCGGGCCGTACACAACCCTGCACACATCTTCTTCGAGAGGTATGGGTTTATTTGTCCCCAGCAAGCGGCCCGTTCCGCGCCGCTTCGATTACGAGCCGCGCTTTTACGACCCCAGCCAGGACGAGTCGCTGCGGCAGCGGCTGCGCTCGGCGCGCACCGTCCGCAAGCGCAGCAACCCCACGCGGGCGCTGCTCTACGGCGGGGCGCTGGGCGCGCTGCTCTACGTACTCCACCTGCTCCACAACGTCGCATGAACAGCGGGGGCGCGCCCGGCGACGACCGCATCATCCACGTGATGCCCGAGCCGCTCGCCAACAAGATCGCGGCGGGCGAGGTGGTGCAGCGGCCCGCGTCGGCCCTCAAAGAACTCGTCGAGAACAGCCTCGACGCGGGCGCCCGCCACGTCACCGTTTTGCTGCGCGGCGCGGGCAGCGAACTCCTCCAGGTCATTGACGACGGCGGCGGCATGAGCCGCGACGACGCCGACGCGGCCTTCCGCCGCCACGCCACGAGCAAGATCCGCCAGATCGAAGACCTCGAAACGCTCCAGACGCTCGGCTTCCGGGGCGAGGCCCTTGCCTCCATCGCCGCCGTGGCGCAGGTGGAGCTGCGCACGCGCCGCCAGAACGACGCCGTGGGCACGCGCGTCCGCTACGACGGCGGCCACGCCGCCGGGCAGGAGCCCGCCGCCACGCCCCCGGGCACCAGCGTGGCCGTGCGCAACCTGTTCTACAACGTCCCCGCGCGGCGCAGCTTTCTCAAAAGCCCCGCGACCGAGTACAAGCACCTGCTCGAAACCTTCCAGTTTCTGGCCCTCTCCAACCCGACGGTCGGCTTTACCCTCGCCCACAACGACGACGAGGTGTTCCAGCTCGAAGCGCGCCCCGACGCGCCGTTTTTCGACGCCCTCCGCCTCCGCATCGGCGAGGTGTTCAGCGCCGAGCACGCCGCCCGCCTCGTCCCCGTCGAAGAAGCGACGAGTTACCTCACGGTGCGCGGCTTCGTGGGGCAGCCCGGCTTTTTCCGGCGGGCGCGGGGCGAGCAGTACCTGTTCGTGAATGGGCGCTTCGTGCGCAACCGCCTGCTCGACCACGCCATCTACACGGGTTATGAAGGACTGCTGCCCGGGGGCGCCTTTCCCTTTTACGCCCTTTTTCTGAGCCTCGACCCCGGCCACGTGGATGTCAACGTGCACCCGACAAAGGCCGAGGTCAAGTTCGACGACGAGCGCGGCATCCACGGCTTTGTGCGGGCCGTGGTGCGCAAGGCGCTGGGCGCCGCCACGCTGACGCCGCAGATGGCGCAGGCGACGGCAGACGCCGCCACGGCGCGCTTCGTGCCCACCATGCCATCCGCCGAGGCGTTTCCGGGCGCCGCGCTGTACGCGCCGCCGCGCGCCCCGGGCCTGCCGGGCGAGGAGAGGCCCGGCGCGGGCCGCGCCACGCCCGCCGCCGTCGCGTGGGCCGCCGCCCCCGACGCGCCTCCGGCGGGCCTGCCGCCCCCAGCCCTGTCGCCGGCGCCGGGCACGCTCACGTTTGCGTCCGAGGAGGACGAGGGCGTGGAGCGCGTGGACGTGCTCGTCCAGCTCCACGGCGGCTACATCCTCACGTCCATCCGGTCGGGGCTGATGATTCTCGACCAGCACCTCGTCCACCAGCGCATTCTCTACGAGCGGGCGCTGAGCACGATGCAGAACGGCATCGCCCTCACGCAGCAGCTGCTGTTTCCGCGCACCGTCGAGTTCAGCGCGCCCGACCTGGCACTCGTGCGCGAGTTGCTGCCCGACCTGCGCGCCCTCGGCTTCGACCTGGAAGGCTTTGGCGGGCGCACGGTCGTCATCCGCGGCGTGCCCGCCGACACGCACTCGGGCGACGAGCGCGCCATTCTCGACGACCTCATCGGGCAGTACCGCGAGCAGTCCGAAAAGCTGGGCATGTCGCGCCGCGAGGTGCTGGCGCGCAGCGTGGCCCGCCGCTCGGCCCTCGACGCGACGCGCCGCCTGTCGGAAAAGGAGATGCGCAGCCTCATTGACCAGCTTTTCCAGTGCCAGATGCCCCTCGTCGCACCCGACGGGCGGCCCACGCTTATCAAGATCGCCGCCGACGAACTCCGCCGCCGCTTCGGGCGCGCCTGACGTGGAGCGCCTCGACGGTCACGCGCAGCGGTTTGCCCGGCGGCACGGACTCGCGGGCCCCGGCCTCGTGGGCGTCAGCGGGGGGATGGACTCGGTGGTGCTGCTGCACGCGCTGCGCCGGGCCGGCGTGCCCGTCGAGGCGGCGCACGTCCACTACGGGCTGCGCGGCGCCGACGCCGACGCCGACGCGGCGTTTGCCGAGGCGCTGTGCGGCGCGTGGAACGTGCCCTTCCACCTGTACCGCGTGCCGCCCGGCGACGTGCCGCCCGCGTCGCGGCAGGCGTGGGCGCGGGCGCTGCGCTACGCGTGGTTTGCGGACGTGGCGCGCCGGCAGGGCATGGGCTGGGTGGCCGTGGCCCACCACGCCGACGACCAGGCCGAGACGCTGCTGCTGGCCCTGCTGCGCGGCACCGGCCTCGCCGGGCTGGGCGGCATGAAACCCGTGCGCCGCCTCGCGCCCGGCGCCGACATCCGGCTCGCGCGCCCGTTTCTCGACTGCCCCCGATCCGCGCTGCGCGCTTATGCCGACAGGCACGCGCTGGCGTGGCGCGACGACGCCTCGAACGCCGACCCGCGCTACCGGCGGGCGTGGCTGCGCGCCGAAATCATGCCCCGCCTGCGGGCGCGTTTTGGCGATGACGTGGCGCAAAAGCTGGCCCACCTGGCGGCGCTGGCCCGCCAGCACGTGCTGCCCCTGTGGCAGGCTCGCCGCGAAGCCCTCGCGCGCCGCGCCCTCGACGGCGACCGGCTGCGCCTCGACGTGCTCGGCCCGCTCGGTGCCGCCGAGCGGGGCCGGTTGCTGCTCGACGCCCTCGAAGCGTTGCTGCCCGGCGCGCCCCGCACGGCTGCCACCGCCGCCCAACTCGCCGCGCTCGTGGACGCGCAGGTGGGGCGCCGCGTCCATTTCGGCGCGGGCACGGTCTGGCGCGAGCGGGGCGCGCTGCGTTTTGTCGCAACCCCCACGGCCCCCGTCGAGATGCAGCTACTCCACCCCGGCAGCACGCTGGCGCTGCCGGGCGGGACGCTCGTGGCAGGCCCCATCGGACCGCCGCCCGCCAGCAGGCACGCGCCCGACAGCACGTGCTGGCTCGACGCCGACGAGGTCGCGTGGCCGCTCGCCGTCCGCCCGTGGCGCGCGGGCGACGTTTTGGAGCCTTTCGGGATGACGGGCCGCAAAAAAGTCAGCGACGTGCTCACCGACGCGCGCGTGCCCCCTTCGGCGCGGGCGGGCACCGCCGTCGTGTGCGCGGGCGAGGCCATCTTGTGGGTGCCCGGCGTGCGCCGGGGCCGCATCGCACCCGTCGGCCCGGCGACGCGCCGCGCTGTAAAGCTGGACTGGCACGCGCGCCCGTAGCGCCGGGCACCCATCCCACCCACCCCGGCGGTGGGTTCAGCGGACGACGACGAACGAGCGCACCTGCTGCTCGCCGCCGGATGTGACGCGCAGGAAGTACACGCCCGCCCCCAGCGCCGACGCGTCGAGGGGCACGTCGTGCCAGCCTGCCGGGCGGTCGGCGTCGAGCACGCGGGCCAGTTCGCGCCCCAGCACGTCGTAGAGCACGAGGCGCACGTGGCCGGGGCGGGGCAGCGCCACGCGCACGCGGGCAACGTCGCGCACGGGGTGCGGCGCCAGCGCGGCAAAGGCCAGCGCCGCAGGCATTTCGGCCCCGGCTTCAGCATCCGTCGCCGTCGCGCTGATGGCGAAAGGCTGCGGCGCCGACCACGGGCCGGTGGTGACCATTCCGTTTTGCGTCGTGGCCTGCTGCCGCACGCGCCACCAGTACTGCGTGCCGGGCGCGAGGCCCCACAGATCTATGGACAAGGTGCCGCTGGCGAGTACGTCGGTGCGGACGGGCGTGGTGAAGGCGTCGTCGAGGGCGAGTTGCACCTCCACCTGCCCGGCGACCGGCACGTCGGCCAGCGTCCAGAACAGCGCGGCGGTGGTGGTCGAAAACACCGTTCCGGGAAGGGGCGCCCCCGGCACGGGCGCGTCGAGCACGGCCTTTCGCCAGACGATGCGGAAAATGGTGCCGCTCTCGGGCTGCGTCTGCGGGTAGCTCGCCTCGCCGAAGTTCCAGCCCATCAGCGCGGTGCGCGCCAGCACCTCGCCGCCCAGCGCCGCCAGGTCGGGCAGGCCGCCGTTTTCGTACGCCAGGTAGCCCGCCTCGCCCGGGCTCGTGTCGAGCGGGTTGTACCAGTAGATGGCGTCCGAAATCGGGTCGTCGGCGCCGCCCGAAAGCGGGCTGTCGCCGCCGATGTCGAACACGCCGTCCGTGCCGCCCGCGCCGCAATCCGACTCGCAGATGTACGGAATCATGCGGAAGTCGTCGGACGGGTCGTCGGGCGTGCCGACGCCGATGTTCCAGATCTCGAAGGGCACCGTCACGTCGTAAGCCGGATCGGAAAAGCCCGCGTGGGCGATGGACGTGCCGCCAAAGCGCCACTCGAAGTCATTTTCACCGATCACGGAGAAGTTGCCCCCGTCGCGGGTGGCGCGGCTGAACCACTGGTCATACGTCGAGCGGTCGCCAAAGGTGAAGATGCCCCAGCCCTGGCTGTCAGTCAATCCGTCTGACTGCTGGCGGCTGCCGTCGGGGCGGTCTGCCGTCGTCGGGTGCGGAAAGCCGCTCCCGTTGAAAGCAAAAGCGGCGTACTCGGGCGGGTCGAGGGGGCCGTTCGCGTTGGCGACCGTCAGAAAATCGCCGAAGCCGCCGGGCACGTAGCGCAGCGGTGCCGCCGTGACGGTAAAGGTGCGCCCTTCGCTCCACGGCCCTGTGCCCCCGGCGTTGAAGCCGCGCACGCGCCACGACACGTCGCTGCCCGCCGGGATGCCGAGCGGGCCGGCGGCCAGGCGGTACGGCTGCGGCGTGGTCAGCAGGGTGTCGCCCCCGGCCCACGTCAGCTCCACCACGTAATCGGAGACGCCGGCGAGGGCCGACCAGTGCAGGGCCACGCTGTCGGGCTGGCCCGTGGCGCCCGGGGCGGGGGCCAGCAGGAGGGGCGCTTCCGAGGGCGCGGGCGGCGGCTCGACGGGCGGCAGCGTGACGCCGTTTTCGTCCCACATCTGCTGGACGGCGCGCGACGCCTGCCGCAGCGCGGTGATGGACGACAGGTGCGTGGCGCCCCGCGCCCACACGATGGCGAACGCGACGTCCTGCACGCTGCCGGGCTGCATCTCGAACGGGCCGGTCGAGAGCAGGAAGCGGCGGTCGTTGGGCACGTTGGAGAGGGGCGGACCGCCACTTTCGGGGTAGAGGTTGCGCTCGCTCCAGCCCGTCGCCGTCACCGGGTCGCCGGGCCACATGAAATGCGCGACGCCGCACGTGGGCTCGCCTTCGCCGTCGCCACAGTCACGCATGGGCGAGCCGTCCTGCCAGAGTCCTTGCAGGAATTCATAGTAAGCGGGGCGCGGATCGCTGTTGCTGGGGCTGGATTCATAGTTTATGAAGCGCGTCATGCCCAAGCGCCTCTGGTCGGGGTGGACGGTGCCGTCGGGGTCGGTCCAGGTCTGGCCGGGGGCGGGCACGAGCGGCCCCTGGAGAAAGCTGTAGCCCAGCGCGGGCGGTGCCGTGCCGTAGCCGTCCTGGCCCTCGTCGAAGTTGTCGGCGTTATAGACGTAGGCCATGCCCAGCGTCGTGTCGGAGCCCACGTAGTCGTCGGTCGCGTTGCCCAGGTCGGGGTCGGAAAAGAGGCCGAACCAGGCGTCGGTAAAGGGCTGCTGGCCGCGATACACGAGTTTGTAACGGTAGAACGTCGTGTTGCCCAGCGTGCCCTCGCGGTTAAAGGCAAAAGCCGACACCTGGACTTCCAGCCCGATGGGCTTCGAATTGGTGCGCTTGTGCCCGTTGCCCACGTCGTTCATGATCCACCACGCCATCTGGTCGCCGCTGAGTGCGGGCAGCTCGCCCGCCGCCAGGTTGATCGTCTGGTCGCGGCTCGTGGGGACGACGCGCGCCTCGCCGCTGTCGAAGAGGCCGTTGGCGTTGGCGTCCACGAACGCGGGCGCGCCCAGCCCCGTGGGCCACCGGGCGAGGTCGGGCGCGGCCTGGCCCCCCGCCAGGAAGTCCTGAACCTGCTGGCGGGAGACGACGAAGATGCGGTCGTACGGCGTGCAGTTGGTGGGGCTGGGCAGGTCGCCGGTCAGGGCGAGCGGCCCGGGCCACAGCTCCCAGTCGCCGTACGTGGCCGCGGCCTGCCGCACTTCGCTGCCCACCTTGCCGCCCAGCCAGACGCCCGAGGCAAAAATGGCGTTGGGCGTGATGGGCTGCCCTTCGGGCGCCTTGGGCACGTTATAGAAGCTGCCCGCACCTTTCCAGAACAGGCCACCCGTGTTGTAAAGGCGGGCCCGCACGTTGCCGATGTCGAGGTCGGCAACCGCGTCGCCGGGGCTGCACTGGCCCGGCGTCTGGGCGTGGAGGGCGGCGGGCAGCAGGGCCGCGAGCACGAAAAACAGGCGAGAACGCATGGCTGGAGAGAACAGGAGAACGGTAGGCGTGGAAGCGGGCACGCTGGCCAGAGTACGCAGGGGCGGGCACATCTGCAAGGGCAAACCTCCGCACGTGGTGTGGAGGAAAAGCGCCCGCTCCGATTTCGCGCTTTCGCCTGCAACGCGGTTTCCGATGCCCGCCGCCCGGCCCCTATTTTGGCGCGCCATCCAACCCCGCCTCCATGCCCGGTTTGCCTGCCCCTGCCGCCCCCTCCACCATCCTCTGCCGGGGCGAGCGCTTCCGGCCCTTTCTCACCCGCGATGCCATCGAGGCGCGCGTGGCCGAACTCGGCGCCCAGATCAGCCGCGACTACGCGGGCCGGCAGCCCATCCTCATCGGCATCCTCAACGGCGCCTTCATGTTTATCGCCGACCTGATGCGGCACATCTCGATAGACTGCGAGGTGGACTTTCTGAAGCTCTCCTCCTATGGCGCCGCCAAGGTGTCGAGCGGAAACGTGACGCAGCTCAAGAAAATCGACGCCGACATCGAGGGGCGCGACGTGATTTTCGTCGAGGACATCGTGGATACGGGCCTTTCGATGCAGTACATCCTCGACGGCGTAAAGGGCAACAAGCCCGCCAGCGTGCGCGTGGCGACGCTGCTGCACAAGCACGAGGCCACGCGCGTGGACGTGAAGCTCGACTACGTGGGCTTTCCCATTCCCAACCTGTTCGTCATCGGCTACGGCCTCGACTACGGGCAGGTCGCCCGCAACCTCGCCGACATCTACATTCTGGACGAGGAGTAGGGGGCTGGATCTGGAGGTTTGAGGTTTGAGGTTGGCGGTCGGGGAAAAGCAGGGCGCGTGCAGCGGGGCGCGATGGGGGTGCGGGGCGTATTTTGGCCCCATGGACGCCCGCTACTACGACACTTATGCCCGCGTCGAGGACGCCCACTGGTGGTTTGCCGCGCGCCGCCGCATTCTCGCGCGCGTGCTGGACGGGCTGCCCCTCGGCCCCGGCGCCCGCGTTCTCGAGGTGGGCTGCGCCACGGGCGGCAACCTGCCCCTGCTGGCCCGCTACGGCACCCTCGACGCCGTCGAGATGGACGCCGGCGCCGCCCGCGTGGCGCGGGCGCGTGGCGTGGGCCGGGTGCGGCAGGGCTGGCTGCCCGACCACATGCCCCCGGCCCCGCCCTACCACCTCGTCGCCCTGCTCGACGTGCTCGAACACATCCCCGACGACCGGGCGGCGCTGGCGGCGCTCTACGGCCACGTGCAGCCCGGCGGCTGGCTCGTGCTGACGGTGCCGGCCTACATGTTTCTCTGGAGCCCGCACGACGAGGTGAACCACCACCAGCGGCGCTACCGGCGCGGCGCGCTCGTGGCACGGGTCGAGGAGGTGGGCTTCCGGGTGCAGCACGCGACGTATTTCAACACGCTGCTGTTTCCCGCCGTGGCCGGGGCGCGGCTCGCGGGCAAGCTGCGCCCCCCCGGCACGCCCGTCAGCGACGTGGACACGATTCCGGCGGCGCCCGTCAACGCCCTGCTCCGGCGCATTTTCGCCGCCGAAGGGTTCGTGGTGCCGCACCTGCGCCTGCCCTTCGGCGTGTCCATCCTCGTCGTGGCGCAGCGCCCGATATAACGCGCGCGTTGCGGCGCCCGGGGCAGGGGCACGCTACTTTTAGCGCCCCCCTTCCTTTTTATGGCGCATGGATCAACCCCGGCTTTTGCTTGCCAAGTCGCAGAAATTCCTGCGCAGCGCCGCCGTGCTGCTCGAACTCGAAGACTACGACTCGGTGGCCTCGCGCAGCTATTTCGCCATGCTCTACGCCGCCCAGGCCCTGCTCATGCAGCGCCGCGTCAACGTGAACGCGCAGACGGGCGTGCGGTCGGCGTTTGCGGCCACGTTCGTGGATTCGGGCCTGCTGCCGCAGCGCGCCGCCGAGGTGTTCAACTACGGCCACCGCTTGCAGGAAGTGGCCGACTACGCGCACCAGTTCAGCACGTCCGCCCGCGACGCCGAGGAATTGTTGCAGGAAGCCGAGGCGTTCGTCAACACGCTCGAAGCGCTGATGGCGCGTGAAAGCTACGCAAAGCGTTGAACGCGCCCCCCTCGGGGTCGTATGCTTACGGGCTATTTCGCCGCGCCACACGTCTTTTTCTGCATACACTTACGCAGGCCATGAAGCCGAACATCCACCCCCAGTACAAATTCGTCACCCTCCGCCTGGCCGACGGCACGGAGTACCAGACGCGCTCGACGATGAGCAGCGACACGTACACCTCCGACGTGGATGCCACCAACCACCCGTTCTACACGGGCAAGCGCCAGTTCGTGGACACCACGGGCCGCGTCGAGAAGTTCATGCGCCGCTACGGCAACCGCGACAAAAAGTAAACGCGGCCACCTTTCTGCTACGCGCCGCCTGCCTTTTTCGGGGCAGGCGGCGCTTTTTTGTTTTTGAAGGTTGGAGCATGGAGATTGGAGGCTGGCAGCGCCGTCACCCTCAACCGCTACTCTCGAACCTCCAACCGTCAATCTCCCTCTCCCATGTCCTTTAACGCCCTCCCGCTGCTGCGCGCCAAGCGCGACGGCCAGGCCCTCACGGCAGCCCAGGTGGGCGCCCTCGTGGACGCCTACACCGCCGGCGACGTGCCCGACTACCAGATGAGCGCCTTTCTGATGGCGGGCTTTCTCAACGGCCTCGACGGCGCCGAGACGGCCGCCCTCACCCACAGTATGCTCCACTCGGGAACCGTCGTGGACCTGTCCGCCGTGCCGGGGCGCAAGGTGGACAAGCACTCGACGGGCGGCGTGGGCGACAAGGTGTCGCTTTTGCTCGCGCCCCTCGTGGCGGCCTGCGGCGTGCCCGTGCCCATGATTTCGGGGCGCGGGCTGGGCCACACGGGCGGCACCCTCGACAAGCTCGAATCCATCCCCGGCTTCCGCACCCAGCTTTCCCTCGCCGAGTACCGCGCCCATCTTGAAAAACACGGCGTCGTGATGATCGGGCAGACCGCCGAGATCGCCCCCGCCGACAAGAAAATCTACGCCCTGCGCGACGTGACGGCGACGGTCGAGTGCATCCCCTTTATCGCCGCCTCCATCATGTCGAAAAAGCTGGCCGCCGGGCTCGACGCCCTCGTGCTCGACGTGAAGGTGGGGCGCGGCGCCTTTATGCACGACGAACGCGACGCCCGCCGCCTGGCCGAAACCCTCGTCGGCATCGGGCGGCAGGCCGGCGTGCCCACCGTCGCGCTGCTCACGGGCATGGACGTGCCCCTCGGGCGGGCCGTTGGCAACTGGCCCGAAGTGGCCGAAACCGTCCGCTGCCTGCGCGGGCAGACGGGCGGCGCCGAAGACCTGATGGAGGTCACGCTTGCCCTTGCCGCCGAGATGCTGGTGCTGGGCGGCGCTGCCCCCACGCCCGCCGAAGGCCACGCCCTCGCCCGGCGCGCCCTCGACGAAGGGAGGGCGTGGGACAAGTGGACGGAACTCGTCAGGGCGCAGGGCGGCGACACGCGCCTGTTCGACCGCCCCGACGCCCGCCCCGGCTACACGCCCGCGCGCGTCGCCGAAGCCCCCGAGGACGGCTTTCTCGCCGACCTGGACGCCCTCGCCATCGGGCTGCTCAGCGTCGAGATGGGCGCGGGGCGGCAGACGAAGGAGGACAGCGTGGACGGGCTCGCCGGCCTGGTGCTGCACGCCAAGCCCGGCGACGCCATCTCGAAGGGGCAGCCCCTCGCCTCGTTTTTCACCCGCCAGACGGGGCGCGTGGCAGACTTCGAGCGGGCCTTTCTGGCGGCCTGCACCTTCAGCGACACGCGCCCCGCCCCCGCCGCGCCCCTCGTGCGCGACCGCTTCGACGGCACGCGCTGGCAGGGCTAAAACCATCCGACGCTCGGAGGGTTGAGCCGCCAGGCATCGCCGGGCGCACCACGAGAAGGCTCAATTCTCGCAGGCGCTACGCCGTTGAACGAACCGCCCCCTTGAGGGGGCTCCCGCGCAGCGGGTGGGGGTGTTCTGGTGCGTCTGTGCAGACACCCTCCGCTCCTGCGGGGCACCTCCCTCGAGGGAGGGGTTTGCCGCGCAACGGCCTGACTCCTATCTCGATTCTCAATTCGTCACCCG
>CBDUCD010000040.1:0-13651 GCA_965365535.1 uncultured Rhodothermales bacterium
ACCTCGAAAAACCCGTCGAGCTGCCGCGCCTGCGCGCCGTCCTCGAGCGCGTCGCGGCGCAGATGGTGGAGGTTTGATGCTGGAGGTTAGAGGTTGGAGATTCGCGTATCCAATCTCCAACCCCTAACCTCACAAATCCCCCAGTTGCGGGCGGAGCAGGATTTCCTCGACCACGCTGCGGGCCGAGGCATCCCACGCCATCAGCAGGGCGGCGGCAACGTCCTCGGGCGGCATAAAGCGGCTGTCGGGCTCCGCCGTGCCGTCCCACGACGGCGTGCGTGTGGCGCCGGGCAAAAGCGTCGTCACCCGCAGGCCGGCCGCCCGCGTCTCCTCGCGCACGACGCGGGCGAGGCCCAGCAGGCCGTGCTTGGCCGCGCAGTACGCCGCGCCGCCCGGGTACGCCCGGATGCTCGCCACCGACCCCATGTAGAACAGGTGGCCGCTGCCGCGCGCGACGAGGGCGGGCAGAAAGGCGTGCGTCACGAGAAACGCGCTCGTCAGGTTGGCCTCGATCTGGGCGCGGAACAGGGCGGGCGGCGTGTCGGCAAGGGCGCCGGGCGTGAAAGAGCCGGCGTTGCAGACGAGGGCGTCCGGCAGGGCGATGGCCTGCACGTCCCGCGCCAGGCGCGCCACCGCCGCGTCGTCCGTCACGTCGCAGGGCAAGACGTGCGCCCGGGCGCCGAGATCGCGGCACGCGGCGGCCTCGCGCTCCAGGTTCGCGGCGTTGCGGGCCACGAGAAACAGCGTGGTGCCGGGGCGGGCGGCCCAGGCCCGCGCAACGGCGGCGCCGATGCCCTGGCTGGCGCCGGTGACGAGGACGTGGGCCATGCTACTTGATGAGGCGCATAAACTCCGCCCGCGTGTGGATGTTATTGAGAAACTCGCCGCTCATGGCGCTCGTGGCCGTGGACGAGTTCTGCTTTTCGGCCCCGCGCATCATCATGCACATGTGCTGCGCCTCGATGACGACCGCCGTGCCGAGCGGCTGGAGCACCTCGTCTATGCAGTCGCGGATCTGGAGCGTCATGCGCTCCTGCACCTGCAAGCGCCGCGCGTACACCTCGACGAGGCGCGGAATCTTGCTCAGCCCCACGATGTGCCCGTTCGGGATGTAGGCCACGTGCGCCTTGCCAAAAAAGGGGAGCATGTGATGTTCACACAGGCTGTACACCTCGATGTCCTTGACGACGATCATCTCGCGGTAGTCCTCGCGGAACAGCGCCGACCGCAGGATGGCGGCGCCGTCGAGCTGGTAGCCGTGCGTGAGAAACTGCATGGCCTTGGCCACGCGCTCGGGCGTCTTGACGAGGCCCTCGCGGTCGGGGTTTTCGCCCAGCGAACCCAGCATGTCGCGCACGATGCCTTCGAGGTGGGCCGTCACGTCGGGGCTGTACACGTCGCGGCGCTGGTAAAGAGGCGTGGCCTCGAAGTCGAGGTCGGCGTGGCCGTCTTGCATGGGGAGGTTGGAGGTTGGAGATTCGAGGTTGGAAGGTCGAACTGCGCGTGTCGAGGCCGTAGGGGCGCCCTTCATGGCGCCCTCGCACCAGCCCGCCCCGCGGTGCGCGCGCTACCCGCCGAAATACTCGGCGTAGTTGCGCTCGGTCTCGTAGAGCCGGACGCAGTGCAGGCGCCCGGCGGGCACGTGGCCTTCGAGGCGCTGCCAGAAGGCAATGCACAGGTTCTCGGTCGAGGGCATCAGCCCCGCCAGAAAGTCCACGTCGAGGTTGAGGTTGCGGTGATCCACGTGCTGCACGATGCGCTTTTCGAGCACGTCGCGCAGGCGCCCCAGGTCCACGACGTAGCCCGTGTCGGGGTCGGGCTCGCCGGCGACGGTTACTTCGAGCAGGTAGTTGTGGCCGTGCCAGTTGGCATTGTTGCAGGGGCCAAACGTGTCGCGGTTCCAGTCGTCGCCAAAGGCGGGGTTGTGCAGCCGGTGGGCGGCGTTGAAATGGACGCGGCGCGTCACGAAAACGGTGGGCAAGGGCGCGGGGCGATGGTGGACGGAAGCAACGGGAGGGGCGGGGCGCCGTTCCCCGCCGGCCACCTTTGGCGCGGCCCCCGCGAGGCGTACATTGCCGCCCACAACGCCCCGCCCGATGGCCGAAAAGACGCTTTTCCAGAAAATCGCCGACGGCGAAATCCCCGCCGACCTCGTCCACGAGGACGCGCAGTGCGTCGCCTTCCGCGACCTCCACCCGCAGGCGCCCACGCACCTGCTCATCGTGCCGCGCAAGCCCATCGCCAGCCTCGACGCGCTGGCCGACGACGACGCCGCGCTCGTGGGCCACCTGTTCGTCGTCGCCCGCGACCTGGCGCGGCGCGAAGGGCTGGCGCGGGGCTACCGGACGGTTTTCAACACGGGCGCCGACGGCGGGCAGTCCGTGAATCACCTGCACCTGCACCTGCTGGGCGGGCGGCGGCTGGGCTGGCCGCCGGGGTGAGGGGGCGCGCCCGGACGCTGCTGGCGCTGGCGGGGCTGGTGGCGGGCGCCGCGCAGGCGCAGCCCACCGCGCCGCCCGCTGTGGCGCCGCCGGCCCTGGGCGTGGAGACGCGCCTCGTGCGCGACCTCAACCGCTACCGCTACGACGGGCGCGTGGACGTGGCCCTCGCGCCGGGCCGGTGGACGCTGGACGGCACGGGCCGCTTGGCCTCGGATGCCTTCGAGCTTTTCGGCGGCAACCTGCTGTTTCGGGACGAGTGGGAGGCGGCCCTGACGGTGCTGCGGCCCTGGGGCCCGCGCCTGCACGTGGGCGCGGCCACGCGGACGCAGGCGTTTTCGCAGAGCCGCGTGCTCAGCCACCAGTCCATGCTCGTCGCCCGTTTCGCGCCCCGCGCCGACCTGACGGGCGAGGTGCGGGCCGGCGTCGCCCTCGACAGGCGCCCCGGCGTGCCCACGGCCGCGGGCCTGCCCGCCCTCCGCACCGACAGGGGGCCGGGCGTGGCGGGGGCGCTGCGCTTTGCCCCCTCGCCCCGCGACTTCAACGTCGAGGCCGAGCTGCGCGGCGCGTGGGCCTCGCTGGCGCCGCGCCGCAGCGCCGACGCGGGCTTCCGCGTGCAGGCCGCCCGCGACGCCGGCACCGCCCTTTTCGGGCTGACGGTCGAGGGCGCGCGCGTGCGCCGCGACGCCTACCAGGCGGCCTCTTTTCTCAACCGCACCGACGGCCTGCTGGCCGAAACCGTCGAGGCGACGACCAGCGACACGCTTCTCGCGGGCCTCACCTTCGAGGTGCCCGTGGCGCGGGCGCTGCGCCTCACGTCGCGCCTCGACCTGGGCGCCAATGCGCGGCAGGTGCGCACGCTGCGGGCGGCGCGCGACGCCCTCTTTTTCGACACCAACTTTTCGCGGCAGGGGCTGGACTACGAGGGCGCCCTCGCATTCGAGCAGCCCGACGCGCTGGTGCGCCTGAGCGTGCGGGCAGGTGCCGACGCCGAGCGCCGCGTGCTCGTCAACCGGGCGGCGCTGCCGCCCATCCAGGCCGCGCAGAAAGGCGACCTCTTGCGCCAGGCCGACCACGACCGCAGCGTGCTCGCCCTCGGCCTCGCCACGCGCGCCTCGCGGGGACGCCTGACGGCTTTTGCCGACGGCCTGCTCTCCATCCTCCGCCACGACACGCCCGACCTCAACCCCGACGACCGCGACGAAGCCCGGCACACCGCCAGCGCCGGCATCCAGTGGCAGCCGCGCCCGACGCTCGCCCTCGACGTGACGGGCTTCGGCTCGTGGTTTCACACCGTCTATCTCAAAAGGCAGCGCTCGGGCGAGAACAACCGGCAGCGCTCCGTCCGGCTGCGCCCGGCGCTGCGGTGGACGCCCGCGCCCTTTTCGCGCCTCGAACTCCAGTCCGAAGTGCGGGCGACGTACACGACGGCGGACGCGCTGCTGCCCGGGCGCGCCTCGGAGGACCAGGCCGCGCGCGAGCTCCGCTACGAACTCGACGCCGAGCACGCCTTTGCGCCCGCGCTGCGCGGACGCCTGCGGGCGACCCTCAGCGACCTGCGGCTGGGGCGGCTGGTGCGCGGGCGCTTTGCCGAAATCCCCTTCGACACCATCCGCACCTACACCCTCGACGCCCGGTTGCAGCGCGTGCGCCGCGCAACCGTCGAGGTGGGGGCGCGGCTGTTTCTGCGGCGCGATACGGAGCGCAGCATCACCCTCCGCTACCAGCGCGTGGACGACGCGGGCGCGCCGCTCGTGGGCGCCGACGGCACGCCGGCTTTCGGCACCATCACGCGGGCGGGGCGGTCGTGGCGGCAGCAGGTGGGGCCCGTCGTGCGCGTGTCGTGGCCGCTGGGCGCGGCCTCGTCCATCGAACTCGACGGGTGGTACGCCTTGCAACACCTCTCGTACACGCTGTTCGGCGCCCTGCCCGAGCGCGACGCGCCCGCCATCCGCCGGGCCGCCCGCCGGGGGCAGCACGACCGCTTTCCCAACGTGTCGCTGGCCGTGCGCTGGGCCCTCTTTTAGCCCCGCGACCTAGTTGGAGAGGGTGGGGCCGGGCGCGCGCATCACCTTGAAGACGAGTTCTCCGTTGCGATAGCCCGCCAGCAGCACGTCCAGCCTGCCGTTGCCGTTCACGTCCGCCCACGCCGCGCTGCCGAACAGGACGCCCTGATCCATCTGGTAAAGTGAAAAGGCGCCCGCGCCCGTGTTTTCGAACACGTAGAAAAGCGCCCGCGCCGCGAAAACGGAGCCCGCGTAGCCGTTGACGAGCAGGTCGAGGTCGCCGTCGCCGTCCATGTCCCGAAAAAGGGCCGTGTTGCCGCTGAGGGCGGGCAGCGGCGCCGCCTCGTCGGGGGTGAGCTGGCAGTCCTGGCTGCGGTAGAGGCGCGCTACGTGCTCGATCATCGCCGGGCCGTAGGTGGCGCCCGTCACCACGAAGTCGTCGTCGCCATCGCCGTCCACGTCGCCGGCGGCGAGGGCGCCGTTGAAGACGCCGGGAAAGCGCGCCTGGGCGACGGGCACCCAGCCCGCGCCCGTGTTGCGGAGCAGGCGGGCCGTGGGCGCGCCACCGGCGTCGAGGCCCGTAAAAACCACGTCCAGGTCGCCGTCGCCGTCGCAATCGCCCAGCGCGAGGGCCGCGTTGCCGGCGCCGTCGCTGTAGGTTTCCAGGACGGGCACGGGCGCAAACGCATCCCCCTTGCGGTCCACGCGGGCAATGCCGAAAAAGGGCTGGTCGGGCGCCGCGTATCCTGTATAGACGAGGTAGGCGCGCCCGTCGCCGTAGAGGTCGCCGGCGGCGAAGGCCCCTGCGTACACGCCCGTCAGCGCCCCTGCCTGAACAAAGGGATACTGCTGGCCTTCCTGGCGGGCGTAGAGCCGCGTGGCGGCGTCGAAAGGCGCATCGGTGCTGCGCGCGCCCGCGAGGGCCAGGTCGAGGTCGCCGTCGCCGTCGAAGTCGTACCACAGGCTGCGGCCCTGCCACACGGCCTCGAAGGGCTGGTTGATGAGGCGGAGCGAGAGGTTGAACGTGGTGTCGCCGCGGCTGACGGAAAACGTCTCGCCCGTGGGGGTGTAGAGCTGCGAAAACGGCACGCCGCCCGCGTTGAGGCCGGTCAGGAGCAGCTCGGCGCCCCGCTCGAATCCCAGTTCGGCGGTGGAGATGGAGCCTTCCCCCAGCGGCACGAGGCCGGTGACGTTTGTGAACGCGCGGTACGGCGGCCCCTGCTGCGCGCAGATGGAAGGGGAGGGCGCGGCAGCCGCGAGGAGGGCGAGGCCGAGAAAAAAGCGGAGCATCAGCGGGCGATAAGAACGGTGCGGACGAGATGGGCGCGGGGCGTTTCGAGGCGCAGCAGGTACAGCCCCGAGGCGAGCGGGTGGCCCGCGTCGTCGTCGCCGGGCCAGGCAAGCGTGTGGGTGCCCGCCGGCTGCGATCCCCCTGCAAGCAGGCGCACGCGTCGCCCCTGCACGTCGTACACGGCGAGGGTGACCGTCGTAGCGGCGGGCAGGCTGTACGTCAGGTGCGTCTGGTCGCCAAAGGGCGAGGGCCGGGGCGGCGCCAGCCCGAGCGCCGTGGAGGCTTCGGCGCCGACGCCCGTGGCCGCGCCGACGGTGAAGGGCGCGCCCATCGCAAACGCCGACCCCACGCGCTCGCCCGAAATAGCCTGGACGCCCCAGTAGTAGCGGCCCGGCGGCAGGTGCAGCGATGCCTGCGCCTCCGCGCCGATGGCGCCGCCCGCCGGCAGCAGCCGCTGCCCCGAGGCTAAGAGGGCCGGCGGCGCGGCGCGGTCGGCCTGGCCGGGCGCCGTGCCCACCCACACGTCGTAGCTGACGCCCGCGCGGGCAGACGGCTCCCAGCGCAGCAGCACGCCGCCGGGGGCAGGTTCGGCGGACAGGCCCTCGGGGAAAAACGGCGTGTCGGGCAGGCCCAGGGGCAGGGGGCGCTCGTTGCGGTAGAGGCGCGTCGTGTCGCCGGCGGCAAACAGGTCGAGGTCGCCGTCGGCGTCGTAATCCACGAACTGGAGCGGGCCGCCTATCGTGCCGAAGAGGAGGTTTTTCTCGACCAGCCCACCCCAGTCTTTCGCCTCGAAAACGACGTGCTGGTTGTTGCGGTACAGCGCCGGGCGCCCCGAAAGCGACACGTCCAGGTCGCCGTCGCCGTCCAGGTCGCCCAGGCTGACGCCGCCGCCGTAAAGCTGGGGCAGGTCGGCGTAAAGGGTGGTTTCGGTCGAGCCCTCGAAATAGCGCGGGCCGGGGCGGGCGCCCGTCACGACGCGGCGCGGCTGGCCGTCGGCGGAGGGCGCGGCGTCCGTCTGCCCGAACAGCACGCCCCGCTGGGCGAATTGCAGGGCATAGGCGCCGTTCTCGTCGTGGTACAGGCGCGTCTCGACGCCCCCGGGCGTCAGGCCCGTCAGGAACACGTCGGGCCGCCCGTCGCCCGTCAGGTCGTGCCACGTGATGTCGCCGAAGACGAGGCCGGGGAGGGCGGTTTCGATTTCGTCGAAGCGCCCGTCGGTGTTGCGCAGGAGGTGGGTTTCGCCCCGGTACGGCGCCTCGGCATCGCGGGTGCCGGTGACGAGCAGGTCGAGGTCGCCGTCGCCGTCCACGTCGGCCCAGTCCACCGTTCCGCTGTGGAGCTGGGGCAGGGCGATGGCTGTTTCGGCCAGCGTGCCCGCCTCGTTGCGATACAGGACGGTGCGCGGCGTGTAAGGGGGGCCGAGGGTCGCGCTGCCCGTCACGACGAGGTCGAGGTCGCCGTCGCGGTCGAAGTCGCCCCACGCGGCCTGCCCGTAGGCGAGGCCGGCGAGGCCTGCCGCGGTGTCGGTAAAGCGAGGCCGCCTGCCGCCGGGTGCGTTGGCGTCGGCGGCGGCGCCGTCGTTGCGAAACAGGTGGGCGCGCGGCACGAGGCTGCCATCGCCCGCGCCGCGTTCGAGGCCCGCGAGAAACAGGTCGAGGTCGCCGTCGCCGTCCACGTCGGCCCACGCCGCGAGGGCAAAGCGCGTGTCGGGCAGGTCCGACCGCACGGACGAGAACGTAAACGGGTGCGCGGCAGGCTGCGCGGCGGCAAACGGGGGCAGCGCGAAAACCAGCAGCACGAAAAAGGGGCGCATCGGCGGGGGGTACGGGGGAAAGACGGCGCAATAAAACGACATTCGCGGCGGGGCGAAAGGGACTTTTGCGCGGCCCTGCCGGGCTACGCCGCCTCGGCGGCCTCGGTAAGCGCGTGGGCGAGCGGCAGGCCGAGGTAGCGGTCCATCACCCAGTGCGCGCCGTAGATAAGGGGCGTGATGGCGACGGCGACGACGAACTTGTAGCCGTAGTTGAAAAGCGTGACGGCCACCACCGTTTGCAGCGACATGACGCCGGGCAGGTAAAACGCCACGAACAGCACCACGAACGTGTCGAGAAACTGCGAGCCGACGGTCGAGCCCGTGGCCCGCAGCCACAGCAGGCGCCCGCCCGTGAGGCCGCGCAGCCAGTGGAAAAGGGCGATATCTACGAACTGCCCGACGAGGTAGGCCATGAGGCTGCCCAGGATGATCCACCCCGACGCGCCGAAAACGGCGTCGAAGGCCGCCTCGGGCACGGGCGAAAACGACGCCGGCGGCACGTGCATCGCCGCCTGCACCAGCCCGTACTCGAACACGATCATCGCCATGCCCACGAGCGTCAGAAACCGGATGCCGCTTTTGCCGAAATACTCGTTTACCAGGTCGGTCACGATAAACGTGACGGGAAAGGCGATGACGCCCGCCGTCATCACGACGCTGCCGAAGGTCTCGCCCAGCAGCACCAGGGGGCGCGGCAGCGCCGCCACGACGAACAGCTTGGCCGCCGTCGCCTCGGCCACGACAAGCGCCGTCAGGAAAATGGCGGCGCAGACGACGAAAAGTTTTTCGGGACGGCCGAGGGGGTAGGGCTGGGCGCGCATGGCGGGGCGGGTAGGGGCGCGAAGATAGGGCAGCGGGCGTTATCTTGGCGGCGGCACATCGTTTGCGCCCACCCCGCAAAGCCACTGCCCGTTTCCCGCCATGCGCCCCCTCGTTCCCCTTCTCGCCGCGGCCTTTTTCGCCCTCACCGCCTTTTCGCAGCCCGCCCCGCCCGACGCGCCGCAGTACCTGCTCAAAGCCTCGACGCTCTACCGCAGCGCCGACTCGCTGCGGCCCGTGACGCGCCTGCCCTTCCGCGCCGCCGTGTTCGAGATGGGCCGCGAGGGCGCCTGGACGCACATTCGCACGGCGGGCGGCGAGACGGGCTACGTCTATGGCGCCGTGCTGTCGAACACGTGGGTGCGCATCTCGAAAAAGAACCGGATGCTCTACCTCTACAAAGGCGGCGACCTGGTGGCGGCCTTTCCCGCCGACTTTGGCTACAACCCCGTTTCCGACAAGGAGGAGCGCGGCTCGACGGCGGTGCGCGACCACTGGCGCACGCCCGAAGGCACCTTTTTCGTCGTCGAGCGCAACGCCCGCAGCCAGTTTTACCGCGCCTTCGTGCTCAACTACCCGACGGTCGAGGACGCGCGGCGCGGGCTGGGGCGCGGCCTCATCTCGCAGCGCGAGCACGACGCCATCGTCGAGGCCGAAAAGGAATTCCGGCGCCCGCCCATGAACACCGCGCTGGGCGGCATGATCGAGATCCACGGGCACGGCACGGGCGCCGGCGTCAACTGGACGCAGGGCTGCGTGGCCCTGCGCGACGCCCACATGGACGACCTGTGGGCCTACGTGCAGGTGGGCACGCCTGTCGTCATCGAGCCGTAGCGGAGGGCGCGCCCCGGGGCGGCGCGAGGGGGCGGCGTATCTTGCGCGTCCTATCCACCCACCTCCCCCGCGCCCCCATGCAGCCCGCTCCGGAGACCGCCGCGTACGCGTCGCCCAACCACCACAAGTACAACGGCCACGGACGGTTTTACACGCGCCACCTGGAGCGCTTCATGCAGGCGTACACCGACGCGCTGGCGGCCACGCAGCCCTCGAGCGTGCTGGATGCGGGCTGCGGCGAAGGCTACGCGACCGACTTCATGGCGCGCCGCCTGCCCCGCGCCGCCTTTACGGGCGTGGACGTGAACCCCGACGCGCTCGCCTTTGCCCGCGCCCACTTCGGCGGCGCCGCCCGCTACTGCGAGGGCAGCCTCTACGCCCTGCCTTTCGAGCAGGACGCCTTCGACGCCGTCGTGTGCTCGGAAGTGCTCGAACACCTCGACGCGCCCGCGCGCGCCCTCGCCGAACTCGCCCGCGTGGCCCGCCACCACGTGCTGCTCACCGTCCCGCGCGAACCCATCTTCAAGTGGCTCAACGACGTGGGCCGCGCCCTCGGCTTCAGCCCCGACCCCGGCCACGTCAACTTCTGGACGCCGGCGGCCTTCGAGGCGTTCGTGCGCGATCATTTCAGCGAGGGCGCGTTTTACGTGCACGGCATCTACCAGATCGCCCTCGTGCCCGCCGCCGCGTACCGGCGCGCGGGGTGAATCCTGGGCGGGGGCCTCGCGTAGGGAAGGCATACCCTCTGCACCCATGAAAAAGGCTGTTTTTCTGCTCGCCGGCCTGCTGCTCGCCGCCGCGCCCCTGCGCGCCCAGGACGATGCCGCGCCCCTGCTGTTCGGCGAACCCCTCGCCCCCGGCCCCGTGTACGTCGTGCCCGTCGAAGGCACCATTGACAACGCCCTGGCCCGCTACATAGACCGGGCGCTGGGCGATGCCGAAAAGGGGGGGGCCGCCCTCGTCGTGTTCCACGTCAACACCTTTGGCGGCCTCGTGGACGCCGCCGACCACATCCGGCAGCGCATTTTGCGCACGCCCGTGCCCACGGTGGCCTTCGTGGACCACAACGCCATCTCGGCAGGCGCGCTGATTTCGTACGCCGCCGACAAAATCGTGATGGCGCCCGGCGGCACCTTTGGCGCGGCAACCGTCGTCGAGGGCGTGGGCGGCGCGGCGGCGCCCGACAAGTACCAGAGCGCCATGCGCGCCCTGATGCGGGCCACGGCCGAGGAAAACGGGCGCGACCCTCGCGTGGCCGAGGCGATGGTGGACGAGACGCTCGAGGTGCCGGGGCTGTCGAAAAAAGGCGAGGTGCTGACGCTCTCGAGCGGCGAAGCCCGCAACGCCGGCGTGGCCGACGCCGTGCTGCCCACGCTCGACGCCGCCATTGCCGCTGCCGGCCTCGAATCGCCCGCCGTCGTGCAGCACGGCGCCAGCATGGCCGAGCGCGTGCTGCGCTTTTTCGGCTCGCCCGTCGTGCAGTCCATCCTGATGCTGATGATGATGGGCGGCCTCTACTTCGAGCTCCAGTCGCCGGGCGTGGGCTTTCCCGGACTCATGGCGCTGCTGGGCGCGCTGGCCTTTTTCGCGCCCTCGTACATGCTCGGCCTCGTCGAAAGCTGGGAAATCGTGCTGTTCTTCATCGGCGTCATTCTGCTGGGCGTCGAGGTGTTCGTGCTGCCGGGCTTTGGCGTGGCGGGCATCCTGGGCATCGGGCTCATCGTCGTGTCGCTGGGCACGGCGCTCGTCGCCAACGTGGGCTTTGCCTTTCCCGGCGGCGAGAGCCTGACGCAGGCCATCCTCACGATGGCGGCGACGCTTGTGCTGCTGGTGCTGCTGATGTTCTCGCTGGCCCGCTACGCGCCGCGCACGCAGCGCATGAACCGCCTCGTCCTCCACGACGCCGTCGGCCCCGACCTCGACGTCGTCGCCGCGACGGCGACGCTGGGGCAGCGCGGCATCGCCCTGACGACGCTGCGGCCCGCCGGCACCGTCGAGCTGGGCGGCCTGCGCGTCGATGCGCGCTCGACGGGCGACTTCGTGCTGCCCGGCACGCCTGTTGAAGTGGTGCGCCTGCACGCGGGCTACGTGGACGTGCAGCCCGTCCGCACCGCCGCCCTCAACGCCTGACACCGCCCTTATCCCGGTCTTTTCATGGATTTCGCCCTCCCGCTCGTGCTTATCGTGCTCGGCCTCGTCCTTATCGTGGTCGAGGTGTACGTGGTGCCGGGCTTCAACGTGGTGGGCATTTTCGGGATGCTGAGTATCATTTTCGGCATCGGCTACACCTTTACCCAGCACGGCCTCACAGGCGGCATCGTGGCGACGATGGGCACGATGGGCGTGGGCGCGGGCCTCTTTTACGTGCTGTGGCGCTCGGGCGCCTGGAACCGGTTCGTGCTCTCGTCGGGCGACATGGCCGACCGCGCCTTGCTCGACACCGCCGAGCAGCAGCGCCGCCGCTACCTCGGGCAGACGGGC
Organism: uncultured Rhodothermales bacterium; assembly: GCA_965365535.1. Classification (GTDB taxonomy): domain Bacteria; phylum Bacteroidota; class Rhodothermia; order Rhodothermales; family BA12; genus CBDUCD01. The sequence continues at coordinate 11,683 of CBDUCD010000040.1, forward strand.
AACGCCATCACGCCCCTGCGCCCCACGGGCATCGCCCTGATTGCGGGCGAGCGGCTCGAGGTGGCGACGGAAGGCGAATTCATCGCCACGGGCTCGCGCGTGCGCGTCGTGGCCATGGACCGGCGCCGCTACTTCGTCCGCCTCGACGACGCCTGAGGCGCGCGGCCCCAGACGGGAGGCTATCTTGCCCCTCCACCCCACGCCACGCCCATGCGCCTGCTGACCTTTTTTCTCCTGGCCCCGCTTTTCGCCGCCTGCGGCCCCTCGGGCACGCCCGAACTGGCCACGCTGCCCGCCGAGTGGTCGCGCAGCGGCAACCAGTACTGGAAAACGGGGACGGACACGACGGGCCTCTTTCCCAACCTCGACAGCCTGGAGGCGATGGGCCTCATCGCGCAGGGCGACGACACCGACCGCCGCGCGTACGTCGAGCGCAACCTGAAGCGCCGCCTCGTGGTGCTGTTTCGCAACAACCCGCGCGTGGTGGACTCGCTGTTCGCCCTGCGATTCCCCGCGTGGATCGAAGGGCACGACCTCAGCGGCTCGCTCGCCGGCGTCGTGGACGCGCTTGAAGGGCCGGCCACCAAGTCGCTGGGCGGCCTGTTTCGCGGGCCGCGCGCCCTGAAACGGCTGGGCACCGACATCCCGTACGCCTTTCCCGACAGCCTGAAAGGCCGGGTGGGCGACGCGCGCGTGCGCCTTCAGGTCGCCCTCGACGCCGAGGGCGCGCCCGTCGCCATCGAAGTGCTCGATCCCGTCAACCCCACGCTCGACGCCATTGCCGTGCGGGCGGCGGCGCAGCAGGACTGGTCGCCCATCTACCTCAACGTCAAAAACCGCTGGGAGAAGATTCCGGGCTGGGTGCGCTACAACGTGCTGTTTGGAAACCCCGGCGCCGAGGGCGCGGGCGGCGCGTGAACGACCTGTTTTCCTCTGACGGGCTGCTGGCGGCGCTGTTCGTCGCAGGCGGCATCGGCGTCGGGCTGGTGCTCGAAGGCATCGTGCTGCGGCGGCTGCAACGCGTGGCGCTGCGCACCTCCTTTGCCGCCGACGACGTGATCGTGCCGGCGTTTCGCGGATTGCCCCTTTTCTGGTGCGTCGCCGCCGGGCTGTACCTCGCGACGGACGTGACGGCCGAGGGCAGCCTGCTGCTGCGCTGGTGGCGCGTGGGCCTCGTCGTGGCGCTTGTCGGCTCCTTTACCGTGCTGGCGGCGCGCATCCTGAGCGGCTTTCTGCGCCTGTGGGCGGCGCGCGAGGGCAGCCTGCTGCCGCGCACGTCGCTCGTGCCCAACCTGGCGCAGGTGTTCGTGTACTCCATCGGGCTGCTCATCGTGCTCAACAGCGTGGGCATCTCCGTTGCGCCCATCCTCACGGCGCTGGGCGTGGGCGGCGTCGCCATCGCGCTTGCGCTCCAGGACACGCTGGCCAACCTGTTCGCGGGCATCTACCTGCTGGCCTCGCGGCAGATTCGCGCGGGCGACTTCGTGCGGCTGGAATCGGGCGAGGAAGGCCGCGTCCTCGACGTGGCCTGGCGCGCGACGACGCTCGAAACGCTGTACGCCAACACCGTCATCGTGCCCAACACCAAGCTGGCCTCGGCGATTGTCACCAACTACGCCCTGCCCGCGCGCCCGCACCTGGTGCCCGTCGCCCTGGGCGCGACCTACGACGCCGACCTGGAGCGCGTCGAGCAGGTCGTGCGGCAGGTGGCCGGCGACGTGGTGCGGGCCCAGCCCGGCGCCCGGACGACGCTCGACCCCGCGTTTCGCTACCACACGTTTGGCGAGTTCTCCGTCAACTTCACCGTGTTTCTGCCCGCCCGCGACTACCTCGACGGGCTGGAGCTGCGCAGCGCCTTTATCAAAGCCCTCGTCGCCCGTTTCCGCGCCGAGGGGCTGGCGCTGCCGTTTCCCATCCGCGAGTTCGAGATGGAGGTGGGCGCGGACGGCACGACGCTGCTCGAACGCGC
>CBDUCD010000041.1:0-13580 GCA_965365535.1 uncultured Rhodothermales bacterium
ATTCATCCGATGTGTCCTACCATTCGGGGCGTAGGGACGTGCCGCGGCACGTCCCCACAGGGCGGCGCTGCGGCAGGCCGGGACGCTGACCAATGACCAGTGACGAGCGACCAGTGACCAACCTCCCGTGACAAATGACTGCTGACGCCCTCAAAGCCCTGCTCGCCCGCGCCGCCGACGGCGTGGCGGCGTGGCAGGACGAGTACCGCCCGTTTGCGCCGCATCCATCGCTCGGCGTTGACGCCGACCTGCTCGACGCCGCCCTCGACGCGTATGCCGAAAAGCTGCGCGGCAACTACCCGTTTTTCCACCCCGATTACGCCGGGCAGATGCTCAAGCCGCCCCACCCGGCGGCCGTCGCGGGCTACCTCGCCGCCCAGCTCATCAACCCCAACAACCACGCCCTCGACGGCGGCCCGCCGACGAGTGAGATGGAGAAAGAGGTCGTCGGGATGCTGGCGGCCATGTTTGGCCTGCCCGCCGACGCCCTCGGCCACCTGACAGGCGGCGGCACCATTGCCAACCTCGAAGCCCTCTGGGTGGCCCGCCACCTCCACCCCGGAAAAGGCGTCGCCTCGAGCGCGGCGGCGCACTACACGCACGCCCGGATGTGCGAGGTGCTGGGCGTGGCGCACCACACGGTCGCCACCGACGGGCGCGGCGCCCTCGACCTGGACGCGCTCGAAACGCTGCTCGAAACGGGCGCCGTCGGCACGGTTGTCGTCACAGGGGGCACGACGGGGCTGGGCACCGTTGATCCCATCGCCGAGGCGGTGCCCCTGGCCCGGCGCTACGGCGCGCGCGTCCACGTGGACGGCGCGTACGGCGGCTTTTACGCCCTGCTCGCCCGCGCCGGCGCGGACGTGCTGCGGCCCGACGTGGCCCGGCACCTGCGCGCCATCGAAGCGTGCGACTCGGTCGTCGTTGACCCGCACAAGCACGGCCTCCAGCCCTACGGCTGCGGCTGCGTGCTTTTCCGCGACCCCGCCGTGGGGCGCTTCTACCGGCACGACTCGCCCTACACCTACTTCACGTCGGACGCCCTCCACCTGGGCGAGATCAGCCTGGAGTGCAGCCGGGCGGGCGCGGCGGCGGGGGCGCTGTGGCTGACGCTGCGGCTGCTGCCCCTCGAAGGGGATCGCGGCCTCGGGCCGGTGCTCGCCGCGTGCCTGCGGGCGGCGGCGGCGTGGACGGCGGCCCTCTCGGCCAGCGAAACCCTCGTCGCGTACGACCCCAAACCCGACCTCGACATCGTGGCCTACCACCCGCGCGCCGCGACGGCAAGCGGCGTCGAAAAGGCGTCGGAAGGGTTGTTCGCCCGCGCGATGGCGGCGCCCCGGCCCATCTTCACGAGCCTGCTGCGCGTGGAATCCGCCACGCTGGCCGCCCGGGCCGACCAGCCCCAGTCGCGCGTGCTGCGCAGCGTTTTGATGAAGCCCGAGCACGAAACCGAAGCGGCCGGTCTGGTGGCGCGGCTGGACGCGCTTGCGCGGGGCTAATCGCTCTGCCGGAGCGTCCAGCGGCGCTCGGTGGGGCGGGCGGTTTCGAGGGCGCGGGCGAGGGCGTCTTCGGACGCGAACGTGAGCTGGCGCAGCGCGTGCGTGTCCACGCCCACCTCGAAGCTTTCCACCTGGTACGGCCACGGCTCGACGCCCAGCGTGCCGTCGGCGCGGCACCAGGCGAAGTAGCGCGTGCCCTCCACCTTTTCGATCTCGACGCGGCGCTCGCCGAAAGGCATCTGGCGGCACGCGAGCACGAGCGAGAACGTGTCGCCCCACAGCAGATACTGGTAGGCCCGCTGCACGTCGCGCTGGCGCACGCCCAGCGCCCGCCGCCACTTCCGGCGCAGTTCGGCCTGCCGCGCCAGCAGTTCCACGAGCGGCTTTTCGGGCCGGTCGCGGTAGAGGTGGGCAATGTGCGACGAGACGAGCAGCCCCGACCACGCGCCCTGGTGACGGGCGCGTTGCACCGCCCGCCTGCTCTGCGCGACGAGGTCTTCGACGGGCGTGTCGGTAAAGTGGAGGGGCGTGCCGAGCGGCGTCAGGCGCCGTCCGGGCTCCCACTCCTGCCAGCCATTGTCGTGCTGGGCCGTGGCGGTGAGCAGTTCCGTCCAGCGCGGCGGACGCCCTTCGGGCTGCCACGGCGCCACGAGCTGGGCCGCGAGCAGGGCGTGCGCCCGCTGGTACACCACCTCCCAGCCCGTCTCGGTGCGGTTGCAGATCATCGCGGATCAGGCTTTACAGGCTGTTTCAGGCGGCTTCCTGCACGGGGTTGGGGAACTCGTCGTACTGCGCCCGCGCCACGCGCGCGCCCAGCGCCTGCAAGCGCCCTTCGAGGTTTTCGTAGCCCCGGTCGAGGTGGTAGATGCGCAGCACGTGCGTCTCGCCCTGCGCCACCAGCCCGGCCATCACGAGGGCCACGCTGCCGCGCAGGTCGGTGCTCATCACCTGGGCGCCACCGGGCCGCTGCCCGCCGCGCACGTGGACGGCGTTGCCCTTGACGCGCGCGTCAATGCCCATGCGCATCAGTTCGGGCACGTGCGCAAAGCGGTCGAGGTAGATGTTGTCGCGGATGGTGGAAGGCCCGTCGGCCATCGCCATCATCACGGTCCACTGCGCCTGCAAGTCCGTCGGGAAGCCGGGGTAAATCTCGGTTTCGATGGAGACGGGGGCGATGCGGCCCGTCGGCGTCACCGTCACGCGGCTGCCGTCGAGGCTGAAAGGCACGCCCGTCTGCCCGAACGCCTCGACAAAGGCATCGCCCAGAAAGCGCGGCTCGGCCTCGGTGATGACGAAAGGTTCGCCCGGCGCCCCCGCCATCGCGGCGGTAATCATGAACGTGCCCAGCTCGATGCGGTCGGGCGCGTTGCGGAACGCGACGGGATGCAGCGCCTCGACGCCCTCGACTTCGAGGGTGCCCGTGCCCAGCCCTTCGATGCGGGCGCCCATGGCCTGGAGCGCCTCGCCAAAGACGACCACGTCCGGCTCCATCGCCGCGTTTTCGATGCGCGAGGCGCCGCGCGCCGTCGCCGCCGCCAGCAGCAGGTTGACCGTCGCGCCCACGCTCGACGGCTCCAGCCGGAACCGCCCGCCGGGCAGCCGCCCGCCCGGCGCCGTGGCGACGACGTAGCCTTCTTCGAGCGACACCTCGGCGCCCAGCGCCTTGACGCCTTCGATGTGCAGGTCCACGGGGCGCGGCCCCCAGGCGCAGCCGCCCGGCAGCGACACCCGCGCCCGCCCGCACCGCCCCAGCAGGGCCCCCAGCATGTAAAACGACGCCCGCATCTTTTTGACGAGTTCGTAGGGCGCCTCGGGGTACTCGACGCGCGCCGCGTCTATGGTGAGGCGGTGCGCGGCCTCGTCGAAGGCGACGTGCGCGCCCGCCACGCGCAGCACGTTGCTGAACGTGTACACGTCGCGCAGCACGGGGATGTTGTCGAGCGTCGTGGTGCCGCCGGCCAGCAGGGCGGCGGACATGAGGGGCAGGGCGGTGTTTTTGGAGCCGCCGACGGGGATCTCGCCCCGCAGCGGGTGGCCTCCGGTGATGAGGAATTTGTCCAAGGTTCGGAAAAGGGTTGCAGATGGATGGAAGCGCCCGCGCTGCGCGCCGGTGCGCGTGCGCCGCGCGTTGCGATGGGCAGCCGGGCAGGCGCTGCGATGGCCGGTAACGGTAGAGGTGTGCCGCGGCACGCCCCTACGCCCGCGCGGGCGTCAGAAACAGACGGCCCCAACGCGCCCGCCCCCGGCGGCGGCGAGGGCCTACACGAATTTTACAGACGCCCGCCGGTTTCTCCGGGGCCGCTACCGCCGGCCTGCCCGGCGGGCCGGGGGCAGGCGTATTTTCGCGCCATGATCTACCTCGACCACGCCGCCACGACGCCCCTCCACCCTGCCACTCTGGAGGCGATGATGCCGTTTCTGCGGGGGCAGTACGGCAACGCCTCGTCGGTGCACGCGCTGGGCCGCGCCGCGCGCCACGCCGTCGAGGACGCCCGGCTGCGCGTGGCGCGCGTGCTGGGCGCCACGCCCGGCGAAATCGTCTTCACCGGGGGCGGCACCGAGGCCGACAACCTGGCGCTGCGCGGAACCGTCGGGCCCGGCGCCCACCTCGTCACGGGGCAGACCGAGCACGAGGCCATCCTGCGGACGGCGCACGCGCTCGAAGCGGCAGGCGCCGCCCTCACCCTGCTCGCCCCCGGCGCGGGTGGCGCCGTGACGGCGGATCAGGTGGCCAGGGCGCTGCGGCCCGACACGGCGCTCGTCTCCCTCATGCACGTCAACAACGAAACCGGCGCCATTACCGACGTGCGGGCCATCGCGGACGTGTGCCGGGCGCAGGGCGTCCCCTTCCACACCGACGCCGTGCAGAGCGCCGGCCACCTGCCCCTCGACGTGGACGCGCTGGGCGCCGACCTGCTGACGCTGTCGGGCCACAAAATAGGCGGGCCGAAAGGCGTGGGCGTGCTGTACGCGCGCGGCGGCGTGCCCCTCCAGCCCGCGCAGACGGGCGGGCAGCAGGAACGCGGGCGGCGCGGCGGCACGGAAAACGTGGCCGCCATCGTCGGCTTTGCCCATGCCCTCGAACGCGCCGCAGAGCAGCAGCCGGCGTGGGCGGCGCACCTCGCCACCCTCAACCGGCGGCTGCGCGACCACATGGCCGCCATTTTCGGGCCACGCGCCCGCATCACCTCGCCCCCCGACGCGTCGCCGCACGTCGTGGGCGTCGCCTTTCCCCCCGGCCCCGACGGCCCCGTGGATGGCGAGATGCTGCTCCTGGGGCTCGACGTGGAGGGTGTGATGGCCTCGTCCGGCTCGGCGTGCACCAGTGGCGCGCTCCAGCCCAGCCACGTGCTGCTCGCCCTCGGCCTCGACCGGGCCACGGCGGGGGCCGCGCTCCGCTTTTCGTTCGGACCGGAAACGACGCTGGAAGACGTGGACGCGGCGGCGCAGGCGCTGGGCCGCGTGGCCCTGCGCATGAAACTCACCGCCTGAAATCCCCCGGCGTCACGGCGCGATGGGGGCGGCGGGGCTGAACAGCGACTGCTGCACGGGCGCCAGCACGCTTTCGGGCGCCAGTTGCGGCGCCAGCTTGTCGCGCTGCGCGTTGAAAAACGGCAGGTACTTCGCCTCGATGGGCGGCACGTCGGGGCCGAGTTCGCGGCGATGGTCCACCTGAACGCCATTTTTCCAGAACCGGAAGCACACGTGCGGGCCGGTCGCCAGCCCCGTCGAGCCGACGTAGCCGATCACGTCGCCTTTCTGCACGCGGCTGCCCGCGCGGATGCCCTTTGCAAAGCGCGACATGTGGAGGTACTGCGTCTCGTACGTGCGGTCGTGGCGGATTTTGACGTAGTTGCCGTTGCCGCTCGTAAAGCCGGCGCGCTCGACGACGCCATTGCCCACGGCCAGGATGGGCGTGCCCGTCGGCGCGGCGTAGTCGGTGCCGAGGTGGGCCTTCCAGCGCTTCTGCACGGGGTGGAAGCGGCGCTGCGTAAAGCCCGACGTCATGCGCGAAAACTTGAGGGGCGACTTGAGAAAGCCGCTTTCCAGGCTTTTGCCCTCGGCGTCGTAGTAGCCGGCGTGGCCGTCGTGCTCGAAGCGGAAGGCCTCGTAGTCGCGCCCGGCGTGGGTGAGGCGGGCGGCCAGCACGCGCCCGGCGCCCACGACGCGGCTGCCGACGCGCTCCTCCTCGTACACGAGCGCGATGGCGTCGCCCTTTTGCAGGCGCATGAAATCCACCTGCGCGCCAAAGATGCCCGCCAGCACGGGCGCCAGATCGTCCGAGGCGCCCAGCTTGTCGAGCGTGGCGTAAAGCGAACTCGTGATGGTGCCCGTAAGGGTGCGCTCCAGGCGCTCGACGGGGTAGGCGTGCAGGCTGGCCGTGGGCGTGCCCGTGAGGGTAAAGACGACGTAGCGGCGCTCGTCCACCTCGTAAACGGCGTGGCTGGGGTGGCCCGCGCGGGTATAGACGTGCCAGGGCTGGCCGGCGCGCAGCACCACGTCCGCGAAAACGCCGGCGTCGCGGGCCTGCATCTCTTGCCACGCCTCGTCCGCGAGGCCCGCCGCCGCGAGCAGCGATGCGTACGTGGCGCCCCGCTCGATGCGGCTTGTCTCGACCCCGAAGGCGCGGCTGGAAAAGCCGAAGGCGTCGAGGGTGGCAGGGGCTTCGGCAGGCGCGGCGGCGAACGTGGCGGCCTGGAGGGCGAGTTCGGGGCGCTGGTCGGGGCGGAAAAAGGCGAAGGCAGCAAGGGCAAAAGCTGCCAGCGCGCTTCCCGTCCACCACACGTTGGAGCGGTGCATGAGGTCTGACGTGGAATGGTTTAACAGGGGCGAGTTAAAGCTCTGCGCGAACTCGGTTACTCGCCTGTAATGTAAAGGCATAAGCCGCTGCAATCAACGTGCCTGCGCGGAAAGCTGGCTCAGGAGCTGCTGCGCGCCCGGATGGCCCGGGTCGCGGGCAAGCACTTCGGCGGTGGCGGCGCGGGCGGCGGCGTAGTCGCCGGCGAGGGCATAGGCGCCCGCGAGGTTGTAGCGGGCCTGCACGTCGGCGGGGTCGAGGGCGAGGGCGCGCGTGAGGGCGCGGATGGCCTCGGGCGTGGCGCCCGCGTTGAGGAGGATGGCGCCTTCCATGCTGCGCCCCACCGCCGTCTCGCGGCGGACGTTGGCCCGCTGGAAGTAGGGCAACGCCTCGCCGAAGCGCCCCGCGGCCATAAAGGCGCTGCCCGCCGCCAGCAACCCGTCGGGACTGTAGGGCGCCTCCTGGTCGAGGGCGCGGGCCGCCTGCACGGCGTGCCGCACGTCGCCGGTCTCGTTGAAATAGTCGAGCTGGGCCTGGTTGGCGGCGGCCCACGTCGTCTTGCCCAGAAACAGGCGCAGCGCCAGCTTTTCGATGGGCGACTGCGCGGCGAGCGTGTCGAGAAAAGGGCGCGTGGTGCCGGGGGGCTGGAACGGCCACGCCGCCTTGAGCTGCGCCACGCGGTACATGCCCACGAGCGAGTCGAGCGGCGTCAGCGCCACCTCGCGCCGCGCCGCTGCCGCGTCCACCGCGTTCGTCCACGGGCCGATGGCGCCGGCTTTGCGGAGGGCGTCGTAAAAGGCGTCGGCAATGGTGAAATAGCCTTCAACCGTCGGGTGGAGGTGCTCCAGAATCATCGCGCGCCCCACCGTCCCCCCCGGCGAGCGCGCCCGCAGCGCCTCGGCGGCCTCGACGACGGTTGCGCCGTGCTGCGCGGCCACACGCCGGATGGTGGCGTTGACTTCTTCCGACGCGCGGAAGCGGAGCGCGTCGCGGTCGCGCGCCAGCCGGTAGTATGGCCCTGCCGCCAGCGTGTCGCCCGCCCTTTCGAGGCGCTGCGCGAGTCGGTACGGCGCCAGCGCGTCGAGGCTGTCGCGGGCCACGAGGGCGCGCAGGCTGTCGCGCGCCGCGCTGCCCGGCAGGGCCGCCAGCCGCTCCACCCGCGCCGTCCACCCCGCCCCGTGCCCTCTCTCCTGCACCGACACGAACGGCGGCTGGTCGCGCTCGTTGGAGGCAATCGTGGCGACGAATACGGGGATGCCGGCCCTTTCGTACTTCGCCAGCAGGGCGTCGAGGTTGGAGGCGAACTGCCGCAGCCCGGCGCGGTAGAGCGGGCTGCCGTACGGGATGGTCTGCTCGCCCACGACGCGCGCCATGAGGGTGCCGCCCTGCTCCGCCGCCGCGGGCCGCCCGGCAGCCATCGCGCGGGCGATGAGGGCGCGCAGCAGCTGGACGGTGCGCAGCTTTTGCAGCTTCAGGTAAAACCGCACCAGACCCGGCGAGCGCCCCAGCGTCTCGGTCGAACCCACGCCGAGGGCGCCGTAAAACTCGTTGTGGCCCGCGTAGATGAGGATGGCGTCGGGCTGCTGCGCGATGATCTCGCCGGCCAGGTCGAGCAGCGTGTACGAGTTGACGGCCGCCATCGCCGTGTTGACGACTTCGATGGGGCGATCCGGGAAGGTTTCCTGGAGGCGCTGCCCCAGCATCCGCGAAAACGCGCCGCCGTAGTAGAACGGAAACCCTGCCGCCGTCGAGCCGCCCTGCACGAAAATGCGAAACGCGCGCGGACTTTTCTGGTCGGGGAAAAAGTCCAGCAAACTCGTCGGCACGTTCTGCTGGTGGTAGAAGTAGCGCCGCGCCACGTCGCGGTTCTGGTAGCGGTAGCCCGCGCCGGCGCCCTCGGCCTCGACGAAAAGGGGCAGCGACGCGCCATAGCCGAACAGGCGCAGCCCGCCTTCGACGAGGGCGAAAAACAGGACGGGCAGCAGCAGCATCAGGGCGGTAAACACCCACCGCCGGCGTCTGCCGGGCGTCGGGGCCGGTTCGGGTTGCTTCACGCCGGGTCGGGCTTTTCGGGAATCCACGGCGTCTCGGTCACGCACGCGACGTGGTTCGTCCAGCGCGCCAGCACGAACAGCAGGTCGGACAAGCGGTTGAGGTACACGAGGGCGTGCGCGTTGAAGTCGTACTCGGCGCCTGCCGCCACGGCCAGCCGCTCGGCGCGCCGGCAGACCGTGCGCGCCAGGTGGAGGTGCGCCGCCGCCACGTGCCCGCCGGGCAGCACGAAATGCTTCATGGGCGGCAGCCCGCCGTCGAAGTGGTCAATGTCGTGTTCGAGGGCCTGGACGAGGGCGGGCGTCACGCGGGGCACGAAGGGGCGCGCGTCGAGCGGCGTGGCCAGGTCGGCGCCCACCACGAACAGGTCGGCCTGGACGCGCCGCAGCACCGCCCGGGCGCGGCCCGTGCCGTCGAGCGGGGCCAGGGCCGCCAGGGCGACGCCGATGGCCGAGTTGGTTTCGTCCACGGTGCCGTAGGCCTCGATGCGGGGGTGGCTTTTGGCGACGCGGGCGCCGCCGAAAAGGCCCGTCGTGCCCTCGTCGCCGGTGCGGGTATAGATTTTCATGGCTGAGACGTGGAGGGGTGCGGGCGCGGAACCTGGCCCGGCACGGCGTTTACACCGCGCCCGACCTCCGCGCCATGAAGCCCTTCAAGATACACTGCCTGATTGCCGCCCTCGCGTGCCTCGCGGCCTGCGACAGCGGGAAAGTGCAGGACGCCTTTGCCGACGACGCCTCGCGCCCGCCCAGCGGCTACACGGCGACCGACGATGGCGGCGCCGTGCAGCGCCCCGACGCCGACGACTGGCGCACGGCGCCCTACTACGCCGGCAAGGTGCGCGTCGAACCCGCCTACCCCAACCCGACCACGGGCGCCTCGGTGACGGTTGCCGTCACCATTCTCGAGTTCAACGCCGTGCAGGGCGGCCTCTACCTCCAGGCCCGCACCCCGGCAGGCGCCCTCCGCACCCTCGACACCATCCAGGACGACGCGCCGGGCACCTACCTCCTCTCTTTCAGCCCCGCGACGGTGGGGCGCAGCGGCCTGTTCCGCGTTTTCCTGTTCGACGCCCGCCGCGAAATCGTCTCCTACGGCGACGTGCTCATCAACTGAGCAGCAGCTCGCCGCGCCTGCCCCTTGACGTTGTGGCAACGGCGGGTCTCGGGCGGGGCGCGGCGCGTAGATCGCCCAAAACCCACGCCCCATGCGCCTTCGACACATCGGCTACGCCTGCCAGAACATGACGCTCGGCACCAAAAGCCGGACCGTCCGCCTGGCGAATCTGCGTACGGAAGCCGTCATCCCCGTCATCGCCCAGAACCTCGACGACGTGCTGGCGGCGCTCCGGTGGAACGTGGCGCACGGGCTGCCCTTTTTCCGCATCTCGTCCGACCTCATCCCCTTTGGCTCGAAGCCCGAGTTTCCCTTCCGCTGGCAGGATGCCTTTGCGTGGAAGTTCGACGAGATCCGGCGCTTCGTCAAAACCCACGACGTGCGCGTGACGAGCCACCCCGGCCAGTACACCGTGCTCAACTCGCCGCGCCCCGAGGTGGTCGAGGCCGCCATCGAGGAGCTGGACTTTCAGGCCGACGTGCTCGGGCGCATGGCGCCGGCGGGCACGATGACGCTGCACGTGGGCGGGGCGTACGGCGACCGCGCGGCGGCGCTCGAACGCTTCGAGCAGGGCTTAGATCGCCTCTCGCCCGACGCCCGCGCCCGCCTGACGATTGAAAACGACGACACGACGTGGAGCCTGCCCGAAGTGCTGACGCTGGCCGAAAAGACGGGCCTGCCCGTCGTGGCTGACCTGTTCCACCACCGCGTTTTCCCTTCGGATACGCCGTGGGGCGAAGGAGTCGTGGAACTGCTCGGGCGGGCTGCCGCCACGTGGGGCAAGCGCGTGCCCAAGCTGCACCTGTCGAGCGGCAAGCCCGGCGCCCGCACCTCGCACGCCGACTTTCTGGACATGGACGACGTGCAGACGCTGATAGACCTGATGGAGCAGGTGCCCGGCGACGCGCCCTACGACCTGATGCTCGAAGCCAAGCGGAAAGAGCAGGCCGCCCTCGAAGTAAAGGCTTTCGTCGAAACCGGCGCCCGGCCCGCGCGCCGCATCCCGATGGCCGATAGCGACCTCGAAACCAGCCCCTGCGACCCCGTCGAGGTCAGCGCAGCAGCGTGATCTGGCGCGAGACGACGCCCGTTTCGCTCTGCACGCGGTAGAGGTACAGCCCCGCCGGCAGCGACCGCGACTCGATGGTAAAGAGGCGGCTTTCGCCCGCCGCCATGCGCCCCTCGAACACGTCCTGCACCTTCTGGCCGAGGATGTTGTACACCTCCACCTTCACGTCCTGCGCCTTTTCGACCGTCACGCTGAACTGCGCCGTCGTCTTGAAGGGGTTGGGGCTTGCGGCAGAGACGAGGGCCTGCTGGCCCGGCCCGTCCTGCCCGGGGGCGCGCTGCGCGACGGCCGGCCCGGCCGCGAGGGCGGCGAGCAGCACGACGAGCAGGGCGGGAATCTGAAGCAGTTTTCGCATGGGTGGAGCGGGCCGCGGGGGCAGCGCGTGTTAATCTTACGACGGCTCAAAGTTTCATCCTACCCGGCGGGCAGTCTTTGCACAAGCTGAACAAAAACCCTGCCCTTTCTGCCCATGCCCCTGCTGCTCGTCTGCGCCGCCCTTTTCCTTTCCGCCCCCGGCGACTCGCTCGTGGCGGTGCCCGCCCGGTCGCCCATCGCCATAGACGGACGCCTCGACGAGGTGGACTGGGCGCGGGCGCCCGTGGCGACGGGCTTCCGGCAGGTCGAGCCCGAAGAAGGCGCCGCGCCCTCGCAGCCTACCGAGGTGCGCGTCCTCTACGGCGAGACGGCGCTGTACGTGGGCGCCCGCCTGTTCGATGCCGAGCCGCGCAAGGTCGAAAAAACGCTGGGGCGCCGCGACGACATCAACCGCGCCGACTGGTTTTTCGTGTCCATTGACAGCTACCTCGACCGCAAAACCGCCTTTTTCTTCGCCGTCAACGCTGCCGGCGTTCAGACCGACGGCACCATCGTGGGCAGCGAGGACGACCTTTCGTGGGACGCCATCTGGGCCTCCGCCGTCGCGAGTGATAGCCTGGGGTGGACAGCCGAGCTGCGCATCCCCTACAGTATGCTCCGCTTCGGGCGGCAAGATGTGCAGACGTGGGGCATCAACTTCCGCCGGATCATCCCGCGCACCGCCGAGACGCTCGACTGGAAGCTGGTGCGCCGCGCCGACATGGCGCGCGGCTACGTGGCGCAGTTCGGCCTGCTCGAAGGGTTGCAGAGCATCCGCCCGCGCCGCAACGTGCAGGTGACGCCCTACGTCGTGGGGGGCGCCCGCACGGCCCCGGCATACCGCCGCCTCGCCGACGCCCGCTACCGCTACGACGCCGGCGCCGACGTGCGCGTGGGCCTGTCGTCCAACAGCACCCTCGACCTGACCGTCAACCCCGATTTCGGGCAGGTCGAGGCCGACCCTGCCGAGCTCAACCTGAGCGCCTTCGAGACGGTGCTGCGCGAGCGGCGCCCGTTTTTCGTCGAGGGGCTGGAGATTTTCGACCTCGCCGACGGCGAGAACCGCGTGCTCTACACCCGCCGCATCGGCGCCGACGCGCCCGTGGTGGGCGCCGCCAAGCTGACGGGGCGCACCGCCCGGGGCCTGTCCTACGGCGTGCTGGGCGCCGCCACGGGCCGCGACTTCACGCCCGCGCGCTACTACGCCGCCGCCCGCGCCCGGCAGGCGCTGGGCCGCGACTCGCGCGCCGGGCTGATGGCCACCTTTTTCGACCACAGCCCCGCCGGCCTGCCCGCCCGCCGCGCCGCGGTAGGCGTGGCCGACTGGGACGTGCGGCTGCGCGCCAACACGTACGCCATCACGGGCCGGGCCAGCACCACCCACCGCGAGATCGGCGGCAATCCCGCGCGAACGGGCTTTTCGGGCAGCATCACCGGCAAGCGCATCGGCGGGGCGTGGCGCGGCTCGCTCGGCGCCCAGTTCACCGACGCCCATTACAACCTCAACGACGCCGGGCGGATGCGCCGCAACAACCTCTACGGTTTCAACGGCAGCCTCAACCACGACCTCAACGGCGGGCAGCCCATCGGGCCGTTTCTGCGCGTCGAGACGGACGCCTTTTTCGGCAACACGTTTGCCCTCCGCGAGGGCCTCAGCCAGGGGCTGGGCGGGCGCGTCGGCGTGGACTTCGTGACGCGCCGCTACCAGCGCATCGAACTCTACGCCTTTGGCGACTACCTTTTCGGCGGCTACGACTTGTACGAGACGCGCGGGCGCGGGCCGCGCGCCCAGCCCCGCGAGGGCCGCGTGGGCGCCGAGTTCGAGACCGACGAGCGCCGCCTGTGGCACCTCAACCCCGAGATGGACTTCACCTTCAAGTCCGACGGCTCGCGCAACCTCAGCGTCGAACTCAAGGCCGACGCGAACGTGGGCAGCCGCCTCGAACTGGGCGCGGGCGTCGAGATCGGGCGCGAAAACGGCGCCTTTTCGTGGGTGGCGAACGAGCGCTTCCGCCGCGCCGACGCGGGCTGGGAAATCGGCACCACCGCCGGCCCACCCGACGACGACCTCGACTACCGCCCCTTCGGCGACCCCGGCACGCTCGACGCCCTGTTCAGCGGCCTCGCACCCTACGACGCCCAGGGCCGCTTTTTCCTGCCCGTCTTTGCCCGCCGCGACGGTCGCACCTTCGACGCGACCGTCCGCGCCACGGCCACGTTCACGCCTGTGCTCTCGCTCCAGCTTTTCAGCCAGCTTTTCGCCGCGCGCGGGCGCTACCGGCGCTTTGCGCTCCTCACCCATCCCGACCAGGCGCCGCCTTTCGACGCGTACCCCAAAAGGCAGGCGTACGCCGTTTCCAGCTTCCAGGTCAACGCCGTGCTGCGCTGGCAGTACCGCCCCGGCTCGACGCTGTTCGTCGTGTGGACGCAGGCGCGGGGCCGCGACGACGCCCAGGACCCCTTTGCCCTCGACCGTCCCCTGCTCTACGACACCACCACGCCCGAGCAGCTCCGCGACGTGTTCGGCCTGTTTCCCGAAAACGCCCTGCTCGTCAAGCTTTCGTACGCGTTTCTGCGGTGAGGTCGGGCGCTGCGCGCCTGCGTAGTTGGTTGACGCCCGCTTTGCGGGCTCGTGGTACGCCCCCCTACCCCTCGATCTGCGTGACGAGGCCGATTTCGCGCAGCACGCCCT
>CBDUCD010000042.1:0-13169 GCA_965365535.1 uncultured Rhodothermales bacterium
TACCGGGCAGGCGAGGCGTCGGTGGCGGCGCCGTCGCCGGCGGCGGGGTGGCGCTCGGGCTGCCACGAAAACGCGTAGTCGGCATCCTCGACTTCGAGGGCCGCGCGCGTCAGGTGGAGCGGGTGGAACGTGTCCACCATCACGGCCAGCTCGCGCGTCTCCTTTTTGCCAATCGAGGCTTCGGTCGTGCCCGGGTGCGGGCCGTGGGGGATGCCGCCGGGGTGGAGCGTAAACGACCCGCGGGCGATGCCGCGCCGGCTCATGAAATCGCCCTCGGCGTAGTAGAGCACCTCGTCCGAGTCTATGTTGGAGTGGTTGTAGGGCGCCGGAATCGCGTCGGGGTGGTAGTCGAACAGGCGCGGCACGAACGAGCAGACGACGAAGTTGTGGCCTTCGAAGTGCTGGTGTACGGGCGGCGGCTGGTGCACGCGGCCCGTGATGGGCTCGAAATCGTGGATGCTCGTCGCGTACGGGTACATGTAGCCGTCCCACCCGACGACGTCGAAGGGGTGGTAGCGCAGCACGTACGGGTGCAGCTTGCCGCCCTTTGCGATGCGCACCTCGAAGCGCCCGCGCTCGTCGCGGGTGTCGAGTTGGGCGGGGCCGCGCAGGTCGCGCTCGCAGAACGGGCTGTGCTCCAGCAGTTGCCCGGCCCGGTTCTGGTAGCGCTTGGGAAAGTGGATCTCGCTCGACGCCTCGATAATCAGCAGGCGCGGCTGCACCGTGCCCTCGAACGCCCAGCGGTGCGTCAGCGTGCGCGGCACGTGGACGTAGTCGCCCTGTTGGAATTCCACCGTCCCGAGCGGTGATTCCAGCCGCCCCTCGCCGTCGTGGACGTAGATGAGTTCGTCACTCGTGGCGTTTTTGTAGAACACCTCCATCTCGTCGGTCGGCAGGCAGAGGGCGAGGCGCACGTCGCTGTTGCCCATCAGGTAGTGGCGCCCCGAAAGCCAGTCGCCGCCGGGGGCCACGCCGCTGCCGACGAGGTGGCGGTGCCGCAGAAAGTCGGCGTCGGCGTATTCGACCTGCCACGGAATCGGGTCGCGTATGTCCTCGACGACGGTGGGCGGGTGGACGTGGTAGGCGATGGAGGAGATGCCCGAAAACCCCTCGGCGCCGATGACTTCTTCCGTGTAGAGTTCGCCGTCGGGGCGGCGAAACTGGGTGTGGCGCTTGGCAGGCACCTGCCCGAGGCGCATGTAGTGTGGCATGGCGAATGGGTTGAGGTGTCACTGGCTACTGGTCATTTGTGGGAAAGCCTCCCAGCCAATGACCAGCATCCAGTGACCAGTGACGAAACTCACAGGTTTCCCCGCAGCGCCTGCTCGCGTTCGATGGCTTCGAAGAGCGCCTTGAAGTTGCCCTTGCCAAACGAGCGGGCGCCCTTGCGCTGGATGATCTCGTAAAACAGCGTCGGGCGATCCTCGACGGGCTTGGTGAAAATCTGCAACAGGTAGCCCTCGTCGTCGCGGTCCACGAGGATGCCGAGTTCTTTGAGCGCGTCCAGGTTTTCGTCAATCGGGCCGACGCGGCCCTGGAGTTCGTCGTAGTAGGCCGTGGGGACGGAGAGAAACGTGACGCCGCGCCGCCGCATGTCGGTCACCGTCCTGACGATGTCGTCCGTCGCCATGGCCACGTGCTGCACGCCCGGCCCGCCATAGAACTCGAGGTACTCGTCGATCTGGCTTTTCTTCTTGCCCTCGGCGGGCTCGTTGATGGGGAATTTGATGCGCTCGTTGCCGTTCGCCATCACCTTCGACATGAGGGCGCTGTACTCGGTCGAGATGTCGTCGTCGTCGAAGGAGACGAGGTTTTTGAAGCCCATCACGTCGCCGTAGAAATCCACCCAGCGGTTCATCTGGCCCAGCTCGACGTTGCCCACGCAGTGATCCACGTACTGGAGGCCGGTTTCTGGGGGCGCGAAGTGCGGGTTGTGGTAGGCGCGGAAGCCGGGCATGAACACGCCCCGGTAGTCGCGGCGCTCGACAAGCGTGTGGATGGTGTCGCCGTAGGTTTCGATGGCGGCGCGCACGATGCGCCCGTCGTCGTCTTCGAGGGTTTCGGGCTCGCGCACCGAGCGGGCGCCACGCGCCACGGCGAGCCGGTAGCTCTCGGCGGCATCGTCCACCCAGAGGGCGAGGTCGCGCACGCCGTCGCCGTGGCGGCGCACGTGGTCGGCGATGTCGGAGGTGGGGTCGAGGGCGGCGGTGAGCACGAACCGAATCTTGCCCTGCGTCAGCACGTACGAAACCGCCGCGCGGTGCCCGGTTTCAGGGCCGCGGTAGCCCGTAATCTGAAAGCCGAAGGCCGTCGCGTAGAAGTGCGCCGCCTGCCGGGCGTTGCCGACGTAAAACTCCACGTAATCCGTTCCGTTGATGGGAAAGAGATCTGCCGTGTCCGGGGGAGGGGTTTGCGTGAGGGTTTCCATGGGTAAAAATCGGGATTGTAAGCGCTTCCAGAACGGCCCCGCGGCGGCGCTTGTTTCGGCGTTTCTGGCCTTCGCGTGCCTTGCCGTGGGCTGTGGCGGCGAGGTGCGGCTCGACCACCTCGACGTGCGCCGCATCGGGTGGGACACGCTGCGCGTGGCGCCGGCCTTTGCCCGCACCGCGCTGTTCGCGTCTGCCGTCGCGCCCGACTCGCTCACGGTCACCGTCTCCGACACGCGCGGGCGCACGCTTTACGCCGGCTATGCCGCCCGTCCGCGCCGCCCCCTCATCGTGCCCGTGCCCGACAAGCTGCTGGGCAACGCGGCGCCCTTTATGCTCGACCTGTGCGGCCATTTCGGCGGCGAGGTCGTGTGCGAGCAGGAAATGCTGAATGCCTCGCCCAAGCGCTTTTCGGCGCGCCTCGACGTGGACTACCCCCTCGGGCGCGACCGCGACCGCCTGGCGTGGCGCGTGGCGTGGCGGCAGGAGCGGCAGCGCAGCGGCGGGGCGTGGGAGCGGGTGCCCGTGCCGCCCCACCTGCCCGCCCGCCTCGTCCTCTACGTCGAAGGCTTTCCCACCGACGCCGCCAAAATCGCCTTTACCGGCGGCGCGGGCGAGGCCAGCCTGGCGGCGGCGCCGGGCTACGACGACTTCTGGATGCGCCTCAACGACCCGCTGCTGCGCGGCGACTCGGCGCGCGTCGTCGTCCAGCTCGAAGCCCTCGACGGCCCGCGGCCCGAAGCGGCGGCAACGCTGTACCGGTGGGTGCGCCCCCCCTCGCCCGAAGAACGGCAGCAGGAGGCGTACGCCTTTGCCGACGCCGCGCTCGCGGGCATCCTCGACGCGCTCGAAACCGCCCGCGACGGACGCGCCGAGCTGTCCGTCGAAGGGTGGCGCTTCGACCCGCTCCAGCGGGTGTACCACGTCCGGCTGGCCCTCGGGTGGTCGGGCGGGTTTCTGCACATGGGCCGCTACCGGCTCGCGGGCCTGCTCAGCGTCGAGGAAACGTCGCGCCGCGCGCTTTTCAACGCCCAGTATCTCAGTCCCGACATACAAAAGTTGTGGTACAGTCGGGTTGGTGGAGAAACGTTGAATCTGGGAGCGCTTCCATCGCTATGTGCCGAAGGGTGCGCGGAGGAGTTCGGACAACATTAACGGATTTTCTATTGCGGGGGGTACTGCGAGAAACGCATTTTGCGCCGCTCACGAGATGACGAATCTCTCTTTACCCTTTATCCCTGTTCTGCACATGAAACTCACGCTCCGCCTCGTGCCTATCGCTGCACTTTTTGCGATGGCATTCACAGGCTGCACCGAAAGCAACGCCACCAAGTACGAAACCCGTGGCCGCGTA
The DNA here is from genome assembly GCA_965365535.1 of uncultured Rhodothermales bacterium. Lineage (GTDB taxonomy): Bacteria > Bacteroidota > Rhodothermia > Rhodothermales > BA12 > CBDUCD01. The sequence continues at coordinate 3,781 of CBDUCD010000042.1, forward strand.
GTCATGGTTACGCCCGAGAACAACACCGTTCGGATTCTCCACGAGGAGATTCCGGGCTACATGGAAAGCCACGAAATGGACCTGATGCCCCGCGACGTGTCGGCCCTCGAAGGGCTCATGGAAGGCGACCTGGTGCAGTTCAACATGGTCGTGGCCGAAGACGGCTCGGTCGTCATTGACGACATCGAAAAGCTGCCCGTGGACACGCAGCTCAACCTCGTCGAGCCGCAGCCCGTGGCGCCCGTCCTGCCCGACTCGGCGCTGGTGCCGGACTCGACGATGGTGCTCGAAGACTCGACGGCGGCGATGTAAGCCCTGTCGGTTTTTGCCTGCAAGGGCCGGCGCCTCGCGGGGTGCCGGCCCTTTTTGTTGGCGCCTGCCGGACACCGCGCCGCCCTCGGGCGTACGGAAAGCCGGTATCAGCCCCTCCTGCATGAACGCCCTCGTCCTCCGCAACGCCACCGGCACCCTCGCCGCCCGCGTCGAAACCCTCAACCCGGACGCCCTGCCGGGCAGCGGCGGCGTGCGCGTCGAGGTGGCCTATTCGAGTCTCAACTACAAAGACGGGCTGGCCGTGACGGGGCGGGGCAAGGTTGTCCGGGGCGAATATCCGTTCGTGCCCGGCATTGACCTGGCAGGCACGGTCGTCGCCTCGGACGACACGCGGTTCGCGCCCGGCAGCCGCGTCGTGGCGACGGGCTGGGGGCTGGGCGAGACGCACTGGGGCGGATTCGCGCAGCAGCAGCGCGTGCAGGCCGATGGGCTCGTCGCGCTTCCCGAAACGCTGTCGCTCCACGACGCCATGGCGCTGGGCACGGCGGGGCTGACGGCGATGCTGTCCCTGCTCGCCCTCGAAGCGCACGCCCTTTTGCCCGGCGCGGGCGACGTGGTGGTGACGGGCGCCTCGGGCGGCGTGGGCAGCCTGGCCGTCCTGCTGCTGGCCGAGGCGGGCCACCGCGTCGTGGCGTCGAGTGGCAAGGCCGAGGCCGAAGGGCTGCTGAAACGGCTGGGCGCGCAGCAGCGCATCGGGCGCGAAGTGCTGGGCGGCGGCGCCACGCGGCCCCTCGAAACAGCACGCTGGGCGGGCGCCGTGGACACCGTCGGCGGGGCCACGCTGGCGGCGCTGCTGAGCGGCATGCAGCGGCACGCGAGCGTGGCGGCGTGCGGACTCGCCGGCGGCGCCGAACTCCACACGACCGTCATGCCCTTTATCCTGCGCGGCGTCAACCTGCTCGGCATCGACTCGAACACGTGCCCCCAACCGCTGCGCGAGCACGCCTGGCGCCGCCTGGCACGGCTGGTGCCGCGCGACAAGCTGGCCGCCCTCACCACCACCATCCCTCTCGCCGACGTGCCCGCGTGGAGCGAGAAGATCGTCGGGGGCGGCGTCACGGGGCGCGTCGTCGTGGACGTGAATGCCTGAGGCGATGGCGACGGTTTCCTTCTGGCAGCGGCAACACCTGGGCGCCGACGTGGCGTGCGACGTGGCCATCGTGGGCGCGGGCATCGTGGGCGCGAGCACGGCCTTCTGGCTGTCGCGCCTCGACCCCCGCGCCCGCATCGCCCTCATAGACGCCGGGGCGCCGGCGGCGGGCGCGTCGGGGCGGAACGCGGGCTTCGTCTTGCAGGGCGTCACGAGCGATTATGCCACCGACCGGCAGCGCTACGGCGAGGAGCGGGCGCGGCGCCTGTGGCACTTTACGCGCGAAAACCGCGACCTCATCGCCCGCCACCTGGACGCCCGCACCATCGGCCTCGAAACGTCGGGCAGCCTCGTCGTGGCGGGCACGCCCGAGGAGGACGCCCGGCTGGAGCAGTCCGTCCAGATGCTGCGCGCCGACGGCACGGCGGCCTCGTACCTGCCGCCCCGCGAGGTCGAGCGGCGCATCGGCTCGCGCGGGCTGGGCGGCGGCGTGTACGCGACGACGGGCGCCGTGCTCGACCCCGTGGCGCTCGTGCAGGCCCTCGTGGCGCAGTCGGGCGCGCAGGTGTTGGCGGGGCACCGCGTGGCGGGCATCGCCCTGTCGGGCTCGCGCCTCATCGTCGAAACGTCGGCGCGGCGCGTGTTTGCCGGGCGCGTCGTGGTGGCCGCCGGCGCGTGGGCCGGGCAGGTTGCCCCCGAACTCGGCGCCTTCGTCCGGCCCGTGCGGGCGCAGATGCTGGCGACGGCGCCCCTCGGCCCGCGCCGGCTGACGCTGCCCGTCTATACCCACGGTGGCTTTTTCTACCTCCGCCAGACGCCCGGCGGCCACCTCTTGCTGGGCGGCGCCCGCCACCTCCACGAGCGCGCCGAGACGGGCTACGACGACGCGGCGACGCCGGGCGTGCAGCAGAGCCTGGAGACGTTTCTCCACACCCACTTCCCCTTTGCCCGCGCCGCGAGCGTCGTGCAGCGGTGGAGCGGCCTGATGGGCTTCTCGCCCGACGGCCTGCCCGTTGCCGGCCAGCTTGCCGGGCTGGACGAGGCGTACTTCGCCACGGGTTTCACCGGCCACGGCATGGGCTACGGCTTCCGCTTTGGCAAGATGATGGCTGAGTGGATTGATGGCGACCCCGCGCCCACGGGCCTCGACCTGTTCGCCGCCAGCCGCCTCGCGGGCGTGGCGGTGGGGTGATTGCGGGATGGGAGTTAGGCCGTTGAACTAACCGCCCCCTTGAGTGGACTCTCGCCCCGACTTCGGGGCAGGCTCCGCGGGTGGGGGTGGTTTCATATGTCTGTGGCCCACACCCTCCGTCGGCTTCGCCGCCACCTCCCTCAAGGGAGGGGTTTCCCCAGCAACTGCAACTCCTATCGGGATTCAAACACGCTTGCGGGCAATCAGCGCGTCGAGGGATTTCGATCCTTCGGCAGCGATCTGACTTCGGGCCATCGCCGCCAGCGCGTCCCACTGCGCGTCCGTCGTCGCGTCGAAGGTGCGGTTCCAGGCCTGCTCGTCCTCGATTTCCTCCAGAATGCGCGCCGCGAGGGCATCCTGCTCCTGCTCCGGAAGGTGGGAAGCTGCCAGTACGGCGCGTTCGAGAAGCGTGGTCATGGAGATGGCTGAGAGGTGCAGCGGGCAGACGCACCACGCCGGAGCGCGTTCCGCGTGGCGGTGGGGTAGCTACCGGGCGGCCCAGCGCGTCCAGCCCGCGGCCACCTCGCGCCCGTCGCCCTCGCGGACGAGGCGGTGCAGCACGCGCCCGTCGGCGTCGGGAGGGGAGGCTTCCGAGCGCAGCACGTCGCCCCGGCGCGTCTCGGCGCGCACCGTCACGTCGAGTCCCGTCTGGCGGTGCTGGCCGAGAAACCCGTCGTCGAGGGCCTCGACAAACCAGCGGGCGTACTGCACGTTGTTGGCGTGGCCGTTCACGTCCAGGTCGGCGTGGCGGACGAGGACGACGTGCATCGCGGCGGCCTCGAAGAGGGCGGCGGCGCGGTCGGGCAGCACCAGGGCCGGGGGGCGCCGGGGCACGAGCCGTTCCAGGCCCTCGTCCATGCGGCGCGGGCGGCGCGTCTCGATGTGGATGGTGAGCCAGCGCGTGGTGCCGCGCGCCACGACGTGCCCCCCGGCGTCGAAAACCACGGCGTCGCGCCAGGCGTAGAGCCGGTCGGTGCCCGACGGCCACGTCTCGATGCGCACGTCGGCGCCCGTGCGCGGCAGCGCGCCGGCCTCGAACACCATCCGGTTGAGCACCCACGCCGTGCCCGTCTCGCGCAGCCTGTCCATGCCCAGCCCCAGCGCCTCGGCGTGCTGGCCGGCCAGGTCCTGGAACAGGTCGAGCAGGGCGGGCAGCGTCAGGTGGTCGGTGGCGTCCACCTCGGCGGGGCGCACGCGGTAGCTCTGGGAAAAGACGAGCGGCGGGGTGCTGGTCATCGGGAGGGGGAAATCGCAAAAAAGAAAGGCCCGGACGCGCCGTGCGTCCGGGCCTCGAAACGCCCCGCGGGGCGCCCTAGTTGCCGGCGGGCTTCATGCTCTCGGGCAGCAGCACCACCTGCACGTAGCGGTCGAGGTCGAGGTAGGCGCGGGCGGCGTCCTGAATCTCGTCGGCCGTCACGGCCCCGGCGCGGTCGGCGTACGTGTTGATGAGGGCGCGGCTTTCGCCCGGGCGCTGGCCCTGGTAGTCGAGCACCTGGAGCCAGAACGGGTTCGTCTCCATCTGCGTCTGCCGCTCGCGGCGGATCTGCTCGTGGACTTTCGCCAGGTCGTCGGCCGTCGGGCCGTCGGCCTTGAGGGCGGCAATCTGCTCGCGGACGGCGCCCGTGAGTTCGCCCACGCGCTGCGGGTCGCACACGAAAAAGACGACGACCTGGTACGTCGAGTCCGGCACGTCGCTGGTGTTCGACTGCACCTGGACGCCGTACACGCCGCCGCGGTTTTCGCGCAGATCCTCGCGCAGCGTGATGCTGAGCACGTCGGCCATCAGGCGCAGCCGGATGCGGTTTTCGGGCGTGTAGGCGAGGGGGCCGTGGAAAATGGTGACCACCTGGCTCTGCGGCGCGGCGCCCTTGTACACCGTTTTCTCGATGGCGCCGCCGGGCAGGTGGGGGAAAACGTCCCGCCAGGCGTCGTCGCGGGGCAGGGTGGGCAGCGTGCCCAGATACGTCTGCGCCAGCAGCGTGAGCGTGGGCACGTCGAAGGCGCCGACGAAAGTGAACGTGAAGTCCGACGCGTCGGCAAAGCGGTCGCGGTAGAGGGCGAGCACGCCGTCCGAAGTGAGGGCGTCCACGTCGGCGACGGTCGGCGTCTGGCGGCGCGGGTGGTTGCCGAACAGGGCGGCCTGGAGCGTGTCCTGCAAGGCCGCGATGGGCGTGGCGCTGCGGTTGGCCAGAAACGCCCGCTGGCTGTTCTGGAAGGCCGCGAGGGCGTCGGCATCCACGCGCGGCTGGGTAAAGTAGAGGTGGACAAGCTGGAACAGCGTTTCCAGGTCCTGCACCGACGCGCTGCCGTTGAAGCCCTCGTTGGTCTCGGACACGTACGGCGACACGCTCACGGTTTTGCCGGCCAGCATTTTCTCGAGCGCCGTCTCGGTAAAGGCGCCCACGCCGCTGCTGCTCACCAGTGGCCCGGCCACGGACGCCGGGTACGCCTGGTTTTCGGCCACGCGCGACGAGCCGCCGGGCGACGTGGCGGTAAAAATCACCTCGTCGCTTTTAAACGCCGTCGGCTTCAGGATGACGCGCACGCCATTGGCAAGCGTGATCTCGGTCGCGCCCACGTCGTCCCACGCTTCCGTCCGCACCACGCTGGCGGGGGCGGGGATGGTTTCGACGAGGGCCTGGGCCGTCACCTCGTCCTGGTAGGGCGCGAGTTCGCTGCCGGCGATTTCGGCTGTGAGGCGGGTGTAGAGGGCTTCGAGCTCGGCGTCCGTCATCTCGTCGGCGTCGGGCTGGTCGGTCGTCGTGGCGAGCACGCCGCGGTTGCCGGGCGCCAGCAGCTCCTGCACGACGCCGTTGACTTCTTCGACGGCGATCTGCGGCAGCAGGGACTGGGCCAGCCCGTACTCGTACGCGATGCCGGGGGCGGCGTCGCCTTCGAGAAAGAGGTTTACGAGTTCGCCGGCAAGTTCGGCGCTGCGCGTGTTGTCGCGCTCGGCAAAGGCGTCGGCGTAGCCGCGCAGCACCTCGGCGCGGGCGCGGTCGAGTTCGGTGGGGGTAAAGCCGTAGCGGCGGATGCGCTCGACCTCGGTGAGCAGGGCTTCCAGCCCGCCGGCCACACGGCCTTCCTCGACGGTCGCGTTGAGGGCGTACACGTCGAGGCCGCGCACGAGGCCGCCGCGCGCCACGCCCGCGCGCAGAAACGGCGCGTCGGCGGTGCGCTGGATCTCGTCCAGCCGGGCGTTCGCCATGCGCATGAACAGGTCAAGGGCCAGCTTTTCGCGGTACGCGCCCACGGTGGTGAGGGGCGCCGCCGGCTTTTTGACGACGACCTCGACGGACGTGAGGGGGTACTCGGGGTCGGCCACGGCGCGGTACACGGTTTCGGCGTGCGGCGGGATGGGCGTGGGCGCGTGCGCGGGCGCGCCGGCGGGGGCCTCCAGCCCGGCAAAGTGCTGCCTGACGAGCGCCTCCGTCTCGTCCACGTCCACGTCGCCCACGATGACGACGCCCGCCAGGTCGGGCCGGTACCAGTCGCGGTAGAAGCCGCGAATCGTCTCGGCAGGCGCGTGCCGCACAACTGCCGTGTCGCCAATGGGCAGCCGGCTGGCGTAGCGCGTGTTGTAGAGGTACACGGGCACCAGGCCCTTTTCGAGCAGGCGGCCCTGGGCGTTCTGCTGGCGGGCGCGCCACTCCTCGATGACGACGCCGCGCTCTTTCTCGATCTCGTCGTCGGACAGCGTGGCGGCGCCCACCCAGTCCTCCAGCACGTCGAAGGCGCGCTGGAAAAGCGCCGTGCTGTCGGTCGGGATGGTGAGCATGTACACGGTCTCGTCGAACGACGTGTAGGCGTTCAGGTCGCCGCCAAAGCGCATCCCCGACCGCTCGAGAAAGTTGACGAGCTCCTGCTTTTCAAAGCGGCGCGTGCCGTTGAACAGCATGTGCTCGAGAAAGTGCGCCAGCCCGCGCTGGTCGTCGTTTTCCTGGACGGCGCCCGCGTTGATGGCCAGCCGGAACTCGGCGCGGTTGGCGGGCTCGGTGTTGCGCTGGATAAAGTAGGTGAGGCCGTTGGCCAGCGTGCCCGTGCGCACGTCGGGGTTGAGGGGCAGGGCAGCCTGGGGCGCGAGCGACGGCGGGGCGTCCTGGGCAACGGCGAAAAGGGGCGTCAGCAGCAGGCCCGCCGCAAGGGCCAGGCCAGCACAGATGGGACGCGTCATGGGGAAAGTGGTGTTTTGTGGGGGCGTGAAGATACGGGCTGGGGGTTGGTTGGTTTGCTCGCTGCGCTCGCTGGTGGTTAGTTGGTTGACGCTCGCTGCGCTCGCTTGTGGTTGGTTGGTGGATAACAAAACCAGCCAACCATCTCAACTAACCCGGGCAACCCATTGCAACAAACGTGCAAGGCGGCGGCGCTATTGGATCAGAAGCCCGCCAGTGCCCGGTTCCCCCGCGAAACCCGCTGCTTCTATGCCCGCCCTCGCCCCGCTGCGCCCGTTCCGGGGCCGCAACCGCCTGCTGGTGCTGCTCGCGCCCGCCCTGCAGAGCCCCGCCTACCAGGCCCAGCTCGACCAGTTCAACGGCGTCGAGGACGCGTGCCGCGAACGCGACCTGCTGCTGGGCCACGTCTTTTTCGACGGGCAGAGCCGCGTGGGCACCACACCCCTCGACGCTGCCGGCGCGCGCGATCTCCGCGCCCACTTCGGCGTCAAAGACGACGACTTTATGGCCATCCTCGTGGGCAAGGACGGGACGGAAAAGCGTCGCTACAGCGCCCCCGTCGCTGCCCGCGCCGTGTTCGAGGCCATTGACGCGATGCCCATGCGGCAGCAGGAAATGGAGGGCGATGCGTAGCGCCGCGCTGTCGCTGGTAAACCTCGTCGAGCGCCACGCCGACCGCCTCAAGGCGCGCGTGGGGCGGCGCCTCGGCCCGCCGGCCCGGCCCCGCATCCAGGCGTACCGCAGCTTTGGCACCGACGGGCGTCTGCACGTGCGCGGGCGCGTGCTCGACGACCCGCCGCTGCGCCGCCCCACGCCCGACGACACCCTTTTCGACAACGTCGCCGCGATGCTGCGGCGCATGGAAAGCGACGAGATGCCCGGCGTGCGCCTCCGCGTCACGCTGGGCGACGCCGTCGCCGAGACGGTCACGGACGAGGAGGGCTATTTCAGCGCGACGCTGTTTCCCGAAGGGCCGCTGCCGGCGGAAACGCGCTGGCACGAGGCGCGCGTCGAACTCGTCGAGGTGCCCGGCCTGACCGGCGCCCGCGCCGAGGCCCTGTCGCCTGTGCTCGTGCCGCCCGCAACGGCGCAGTTCGGCGTCATCTCGGACGTGGACGACACCGTTTTGCAGACGGGCGCCACGGATTTCGTGGGCATGATGCGCACCACGTTTGCGGGCAACGCCCACACGCGGCTGCCTTTCGAGGGCGTCGCCGCCTTTTACCGCGCCCTCGCCACGGGCCGCGGCACCACGGACGACAACCCCGTCTTCTACGTCTCCAGCTCGCCCTGGAACCTCTACGACCTGCTCGTGGACTTCCTGGAGATCCAGGGCCTGCCCCGCGGCCCGCTCCTGCTGCGCGACCTGGGCATAGACGCCACCAAGTTTATCAAGGCGGGGCACATGGAGCACAAAACGGCGATTATCGAGGAGATTCTGGCGACGTATCCCGACCTGCCGTTTATCCTCATCGGCGACAGCGGGCAGCACGACCCGGAGATTTACGCGCACGCGGCGCGACGCCACCCCGGTCGCGTCCAGGCCATCTACATCCGCGACGTGGCGCCCGCGCTGCGCGACGCCCAGGTGGAAAGGTTGTCCGCCGAGCTGGCCCTCGAAAACGTCGAGATGGTGGTCGTGCCGGACAGCCTGGCCGCGGCCCGCCACGCCGCCGGGCGCGGGTGGATCCGCCCCGACGCGCTGCCCGACGTGGCGGCGGAGAAAGCCAAAGACCGGGCCGCCGGGCACGAATCTTGACCCGCTGCGGGGCGTTTCCCCTTTTCGCCCCGACGCCCATGCTCCACTACCGCCGCTTCGACCATTCCCCCGACGCCGAGTGGGTCGTGTTCGTCCACGGGGCGGGCGGCAGTTCGAGCATCTGGCACCGCCAGATCCGCGACTTCACGCCGCACTACAACGTCCTCCTCGTGGATCTGCGCGGCCACGGCCTGTCGCAGCGCCCCGAGCCCGAAAGCGCGGGGCAGCACTACACGTTCGAGGCCGTCAGCCGCGAGGTGCTCGACGTGCTGGACGCGGTGGGCATCGAAAAGGCGCATTTCGTGGGCATCTCGCTGGGCTGCATCCTCATCCGCACGCTGGGTGAGATGGCGCCCGCGCGCGTGCAGACGATGACGCTGGGCGGCGCGATTGTGCGGCTCGACCTGCGCTCGCGTTTTCTCGTGGGGGTGGGCAACCTGTTCAAGCGCGTCGTGCCCTTTATGTGGCTCTACAAGCTGCTCGCGTGGATCATCATGCCGCGCCGCCGCCACCGCACGTCGCGGCTGCTGTTCGTGAACGAGGCGCGCAAGCTGGCGCAGCGCGAGTTTCTGCGCTGGTACCGGCTCACGGCGCAGGTGAACCCCCTCTTGCGCTTTTTCCGCGAGAAAGAACTCGCCATCCCCACGCTTTACGTGATGGGCGCCGAGGATCACCTGTTTCTGGCGCCTGTGCGGCAGGTCGTGCGGGCGCACGCGGCCAGCAGCCGCCTCGAAGTCGTCGAGGATTCGGGCCACGTCGTCAACGTGGACCAGGCCGAGCGCTTCAACGCCATCACGCTGGGTTTCCTGAAAAAGCACGCGGCCTGACGGGGCCGGGCTGCAC
>CBDUCD010000043.1:0-13168 GCA_965365535.1 uncultured Rhodothermales bacterium
CCTAACCAGTTATTGAGCGGATTGGGTGGCATGTTATACGGAATCGTGTCCGGATAACACGACGGCATTTTACGTCCTAAACCCTGTCCGCGCAAGACGTAGGCGCTGCTCGACGCGAGCGCAAACCGGATCGGCGTCCGCATAACAGGTCGCCGCGGGGGTTATGCCGGATTCACGCGCAGAAGCGCTCAGGCAGCCGCCTCGGCCCCCTCGGGCTGGGGGCGGATGGCGAGTTCGGTCTCGCTGTCGAAATAGTGCAGCTTGTCGCCGTCCAGGTGCGCGTACACCGTTTGCCCTGGCTGCGGCTTCGTCGTCGGGTTGACGCGGGCGACGATGGCGTGCTCGCCGGACTTGCCGTAGAGAAAGATTTCGTTGCCCATCGGCTCCACCACGTCCAGCGTCAGGGGCACGCGCCCCTCCCCCATCTCGCCCAGGCTGATGTTCTCGGGGCGGATGCCGAGCGTGATGGATTTGCCCGTGTATTTGCGCAGCAATTCCTGGTCGGATAGGGCGGGCGTGAGCGTGAACGCGTTGCCCGCCGCCACGAACCGGGGCGCGTCTCCGCCTTCCATCTTCCCCTCGACGAAGTTCATCGCCGGGCTGCCGATAAAGCCGGCCACGAAGCGGTTGACGGGGTGGTTGTAGAGGTGGAGGGGCGCGGCGATCTGCTGGATAAAGCCGTCCTTCATCACCACGATGCGGTCGCCCATCGTCATCGCCTCCACCTGGTCGTGCGTCACGTAAATCATGGTGGCGCCCAGCTGGTGGTGGAGCTTCGAGATTTCCGTCCGCATCTGGACGCGCAGCTTGGCGTCGAGGTTGGAAAGCGGCTCGTCGAACAGGAACACCTGCGGCTTGCGCACGATGGCGCGGCCCACGGCCACGCGCTGGCGCTGCCCGCCCGAAAGCTGCTTGGGCTTGCGGTCGAGAATGGGGTCGAGGCCGAGGATTTCGCTGGCCTGCCGCACCCGCTGGTCAATTTCGGCCTTGCTGAACTTGCGCAGCTTGAGGCCAAAGGCCATGTTCTCGTAAACCGTCATGTGCGGATAGAGCGCGTAGTTCTGAAACACCATCGCGATGTCCCGGTCCTTGGGCTCGACGTCGTTTACGCGGCGGTCGCCGATGTAGAGGTCGCCGCCCGAGATGGTTTCGAGGCCGGCGATCATGCGCAGCGTGGTGCTTTTGCCGCAGCCCGACGGCCCGACGAGCACGACGAAGTCGCCATCCTTCACGGTAAACGAAGAATCGTGGACGGCCACGAAGCCGTTGTCGTACACTTTCTTGAGGTCGTTGAGCGTGACGGTCGCCATGGCGTCGGGGGGGTTGGATGTAGAGGCGAAAATAGCGCTGCCCATCCTGCTTTTCATGACATCCGACGCCATTTCTCCCTTTGTCCCCCTCGCCATCGGCGCGCACTACCCGACGATAGAGCGGGGGCTGTCGGCCGATGCCCTCGCGGCGCGGGCGCTGGGCGGGCAGGCCCTCCTCGTCTGCACCGGTCTCGTCGTCGCCGGCGGCGGGCGCGTGACCGACGTGCTCGAAGTGCCCTCCGACACGGTCGCGGCCCAGCTCGAACACGCTTTTGCCACCTGCCGCCCCACGGGCGCCCGCGTGGGCATCGTGGGCAGCGCCGCCTCGGCGCGCGACATCCTGCGGCTCGTCGGGCAGCACCTGGCCGGCCCGCTCGTGCTCGACGTGACGCTATCGGGGCCCAGCGGCGAAGACCTCGCCGAGGGCGACGTGCGCGAGACGCTGAAAAAGGGACTCGCCCTCGCCGACCTCGTCGCCATCCGGCAGCACGACGCCGCCCTGTTCGTGGGCATGGAAATCGAGACGATGGACGACGCGCAGGTGGCCGTGCAGCGCCTCCACCACGCGGGCGCGCGCGCCGTGCTGCTGCGCGGCCAGCCGTCGCTGGACGCAGCAGGCACCCACCGCGCCGACCTGTTTTTCGACGGCGAGGATTTCGCCCTGTTCGAGGCGCCCGCGCTGCCCCTGCCGGCAGGCGTCCACGGCGCCTCGAGCGCGCTGCTGATGGCCGTCCTCAAAGGCCTGCACGGCGGCCTCGACCATGTGGCGGCCATTCAGCAGGCCAAGGCGTTCGTGACCGACGCCCTCCGCTTCCGCAGCAACGGCGCGATCGGGGCGCCCGCGTATTATTTTGCCTTTCGCGGCCAGCACCCACCCGCCTGACCGCCTCACTTTTTTTATCGCCACGCCCATGCCACCCAACAAAACCAAGTCCACCATCTACGACGTGGCGGCGCGAGCAGGCGTGGCCATCTCCACGGTTTCGCGCGTGCTCAACAACTCGAGCGACGTGTCCGAGCCCACGCGGGCGCGCGTGTCGCGGGCCATCGAGGAGTTGCAGTTCCGCCCCGACCGCACGGCCAAAACGCTGGCGCAGAAGCAGACCAAGTCCATCTGCGTGGCCCTGCCCAGCTTTACGACGCCTTTCCACAACGAACTCCTCAAAGGCGTCCGCGACGCCCTCCAGGACAGCGACCTCGACCTGCTCCTGTGCGACCTCGGCTCCACGTCGCCACGCAAAACGCTGCTCGACTTTCTCAAGCGCGGCGCCGTTGACGGCCTCGTCCTCGCCGGGATGCCCGTCAACGACGACCTGGCCGACGAACTCTCCGCCCTCCACGCGCCCGTCATCCTCATCGGCCACACCTGGCCCTCGTTCGACTCGTTCGAGTGGAACGACGAAAGGGGCGCGCGCCAGGCGACGGAGCACCTCATCGAACTTGGGCACCGCCGCATCGCCATGATCACGACGATCTCGCCGAGCAGCTTGCAGCACCAGCGGCAGACGGGCTACCTCGCCGCCCTCGAAAAGGCCGGCATCCCCCACGACCCCGCCCTCATGCGCAGCGGGACGACGCAGAAACACTCCGGTTTTAGCGAGGAGGCCGGTTACGAGGCCATGCACGGCATCATCGAGGACGGGATAGACTTTACCGCCGTCTTTGCCGCCTCCGACGTGCAGGCCATCGGCGCGTACATGGCGCTGCGCGAGGCCGAGCTGCGCGTGCCCCGCGACGTGTCGCTCTGCGGCTACGACGACGTCAAGATGTCGCGCTTTATCCAGCTCACCAGCGTTGACCAGCGGATGCGCGAGGTGGGCCAGCGGGCCACGTCGCTGCTGCTCAAACGCGTCGAGGGCGACCGCCAGCCCGTCGCGCACGAAACCATCGAATCGGTGCTGCGCGTGCGCGGCACGACGGGCCCCGCCCGGCACGCATGACCGACAGCCAGATCCGGTGGGGCCTCGAAAACGGCCTCCGCGAAACCCACTTCACCGGGCTGGGCACCCGCTACCAGGGCAAGGTGCGCGATACCTACGCCAGCGGCGACCGCCTCGTGCTCGTCACGACGGATCGCATCTCGGCCTTCGACCACGTGCTGCGGCAGACGATTCCCTTTAAAGGTCAGATTCTCAACCGGCTCGCGGCGCACTTTTTCAACCACACCGCCGACCTCGTCCCCAACCACCTGCTCGACGTGCCGCACGGCAACGTAGCCGTCGCGCGGCGGCTGGAGGCCATCCCCGTCGAGTTCGTCGTGCGCGGCTTTCTCGCCGGCCACGCCTGGCGCGTGTACCGCGACGGCGGGCGCGAAATCTGCGGCACGCGCCTGCCCGACGGGCTGCGCCAGAACAGCCCCCTCCCCGCGCCCATCCTCACGCCAGCCACGAAAGCCGACACCGGCCACGACGAGGACATCAGCCCCGCCGACATCCTCGCCCGTGGCCTTCTGGACGAGTCTTCTTTGATTACAATAACAGATATGGCGATGGCGCTTTTCGGGCGGGGCACCTGGCTGGCCGCCCAGCGGGGCCTCCTCCTTGTCGATACCAAGTACGAGTTCGGGCGCGACGCCGACGGCACCCTCCGCGTGATGGACGAGATCCACACGCCCGACTCGTCGCGCTACTTCTACGCCGACGGCTACGAAAGTCGCCTCGCCCGCGACAGGCCGCAGCGGCAGCTCTCGAAAGAGTTCGTGCGCGAGTGGCTGATGGCGCAGGGCTTCCAGGGCCTGCCGGGCCAGACCATGCCCGACCTGAGCGACGATTTTCGCGCCGAGGTGACGCGCCGCTACGCCGAGCTCTACGAAACCCTCGTCGGCGAGCCCTTCGAGCCCGACCTGCGCCCCCTGCCCTACGCCGCGTAGATGGGGCGCGGGCCTATCCGCGAACGCGAAAAGGCGCCCCGCCGGTCGGTCTGAACACGGCGGGGCGCCCGGAAAGGTCTGAAACCCGAAGGCGTCAGAGCGCCTCGATGGCCGCCTGGACGGCGTCGAAGTCGGGCTGCTTGCCGGCGTTTTCGAGCACCTCGGCGTGCTTGATGGTGCCGTCGGCGCCCACCAGAAAGGCCGACCGCTTCGAGATGCGGCTCAGTTTCATGGGCGTGAAGTCGCCGTCGTATTTGGCGCCGTACTGCTCCGACACGCGCCCGTCGTGGTCGCTGAGCAGGGGAAACTGGAGGCCCTGCGCCTTTTTGAACTCGGCAAGGGCAAACGGCGAATCCGTCGAGAGGCCCACCACCTGCACGCCGGCCTCGTTATAGCGCGCCAGGTCGTTGTTGACGCTGTTGAGTTCGGTCGTGCAGACGCTGGTAAAGGCGCCGGGGAAAAAGAGCAGCAGCACGGGGCCGCTCTGCTCCGAAAGCGTCCACGGCGTGTGGTCGGTGGTAAAAAGCGTGAAGTCGGGGGCCTGCTGGCCGGGGGTGAGTGCCATCGGAATGGAGAAAAGGGTTTAGTGGAAACGAAGCACCCGCACGGGGTCGAGGCGGGACGCGTAGCGCGCCGGCAGGTATGCCGCCGCCACGCACAGCAGCGTCGAGATGCTGCACACGAGCGCGAAGTCGCGCCACCGCATCGCAATGGGGGCGCGGTCAATGTAATACGCCTCGGCGGGCAGGGGGATAAAGCCGTAGCGGAGTTGCAATTCCGCTACGACGAGGGCGAACAGCGCCCCCAGCCCGGCCCCCAGCAGCCCGATGACGAGCCCGACGAACAGGTACAGCCGCTGCACCCGCCCTCCCGAGGCACCCATGCTGACGAGGATGCCGATTTCGCGGGCCTTTTCGAGCACCAGCATAAACAGGATGCCCACGATGGAAAACGCCGCCACGAGCACGAGCACGCTCAGCACGAGCGGGACGATGTTCTGCTGGAGCGCCACCCACGAAAACAGGCTCCGAAACACGACAAAGACGGACTGCGCGAGCACGGGAAAGCCGAACTGCGTCTCGATTTCGCGGGCGACGGAATCGGCCTGCTGCGGGTCGGCAAGCGTCAGGTCGTAGCGCGTGGCGGCGTCGGCGTCCATGCCCAGAAAGTCGCGGGCAGCGCCCAGCGCGGTGAAAACGTAGAGTTCGTCGAAGTTGGCGAGGTTGGTTTCGTACAGCCCCGTCACCACGAACGCCCGCGCCCGCGCCCCGCGCGCCGCCGTGCGCCCGGGCGAGGGCAGCGTAAAGGCATTGACGCGCGTGCCCACCTCCAGCCCCAGCTTCTCGGCCAGCGCCGCGCCCACGACGAGGCCCGGCGGGCCGCCCGCCGGCGCGTCGAAATCCCCGTCCAACAGGCGCGCGGCGATGCCCGCCGGGAGCGCATCCGTGCCCCAGAGCGAGACGCCTTCGATCAGGCGGGCGCTGCGGCGCAGCAGCACGAATTCGCTGGCGACGGTCTGGACGCCCACCACGCCCGGCAGCGCCGCCAGCTCGGCGGCCGTCACGATGTCGGGCGTGAGCGGCTCGTCGCGCTGGCTCTCGACCTGCACGTGGGCGCCAAAGGCGATGATCTTGTCCGAGATCTCCTGGCTGAAGCCGCGCACCACGGCGAGGGCCAGCAGCAGGGCCGCCACGCCCACCGCCACGCCGCCGACGGCGGTGTAGAGCACGAAGCGCAGAAAACGCCCGCCCTCGGGAAGTCCCTGCGCGCCACGGAGATAGCGCCACGCGACGAATCGTTCGAACTGAAACATGGACGGGTTTGGTGAGCGGGCGGCGGACGGGGTAACATACGCCGCATTCCACCCCGCTTTTCCCCGCTGCCCCATGCCTGCTGCCCCCGCCGATTCCCGCTACGCCTCCCGCCTCGCCGCGCTCCAGGGCGCCCTCGCCGCCGCCGGCCTCGAAGGCGTCGTGCTCAACCCGAGCGCGTCGTTCCACCACCTGACGGGCCTCGACTTCCACGTGATGGAGCGGCCCGTGCTGCTCGTCGTGCCCGCCGAGGGGATGCCGCGCCTGCTCCTGCCCGAACTCGAAGCCCTCAAGCTCGAAAACGCGCCCTTTCCCCTCCACCACTGGACGTACGGCGAAAATCCGGCCACGTGGGCCGGCGTGGCGGCGCACGCGCTGGGCAGCTTGCAAAAGGTGGGCGCCGAGGGGCGCGGGCTGCGCCTGCTCGAACTCGACCTGCTGCGCCAGGCCCGCCCCGGCCTCGAAGTCGTCGCCGCCGACGCGCTCATCGGCGCCGCGCGCGCCTGCAAAGACGCCGACGAGATCGAGCTGATGCTGGAAGCCACGCGCATCGCCGAAAAGGCCGTCGAGGCGACCCTTGCGGGCGTGCGCGAGGGGATGACGGAAAAAGAGCTGGCCCAGGAGCTCGTCCTCCAGCTGCTCGGCGCCGGCAGCAGCCTCGACCTGCCGTTCGCGCCCATCGTGTCCTTTGGCGAGAACTCGGCCAACCCGCACGCCTCGCCCACGGATCGCAGGCTGCGGCAGGGCGACCTCGTCCTCATAGACTGGGGCGCCCGCTACCAGGGCTACGCCTCCGACCTGACGCGCGTGTACGCCTTTGGCGACGTGCCGGACGAGCTGGCGCACATCGCCGGCGTGGTCGAAAGGGCGAACGCGGCGGGGCGCGAGGCTACCCGTCCGGGCGTGCCGGCGGGCGACGTGGACCGGGCCGCGCGCGGCGTCATCGAAAGGGAGGGCTACGGCGCGCTGTTCGTCCACCGGACGGGGCACGGGCTGGGGCTGGAAACGCACGAGGAGCCGTACATGCGCGGCGACAACGCGGCCCTGCTCGAAGCCGGCAACGTTTTTACCGTCGAGCCGGGCATCTACAAAGCCGGGCTGGGCGGCGTCCGCATCGAAGACGACGTGGTCGTCACCCCCACGGGCGCCCGGGTGCTGAGCACGCTGCCGCGCGGGCTACGGCCCATCGGCTGAAGAAATCACCTCGGCCAGCACCCGCAGCATGTCGCGCTGCTTTTCCGCGTGGCCGTGCTCGGCCTCGACGTTGACGTAACCGATGCCCTGCCGGGCGCAGTAAACCGACAGCGAGCCGTCGTCGGTGACCGTTTCGGGGTGCTGGAGGACGACGTTGTAGCCCGCGGCGGCGAGCTTTTCGTACAGCGCCCGCGCGGTCACGAAAAAGAAGTCGTCGGCGTCCTCGCCGGGCGCGAGGTGGACGGCGGCGGCGTCGCGGGCGTAGATGCCGCCCGCCGTGTAGCTCTGCGCGCTGTACTGGTCGTCGGTGTTGTTGTGGAGGGCCACGACGGCGCGGGCGCGGGCGAGTCCGCTCGCCGCGAGCACATACGCCGCCACGGCCCGGACGGAGTCGAGCGCGGCGGCGTGCTCTTTTTCGACGGCAAGCGTGTCCAGCCCGTTCAGGTTTGCCAGCGTCTGGATGGCGCCGCGCCGGGTGAACATGCGGTTCGGGTCGAAGCGCCAGTCGCGCCCGCCCATGCCAAAGGTCACGTTGCGCCCGCCGCCGTGCGCGAGCCGGCACACGCGCCCCGCGACGCCCGCCTGCCGGGCCGCCTCGACACCTGTGCGTTCGTCCTCGTGCAGGTTGAGGTACAGGATGGCGTCCTCCCCCACGGCCTCCTGCCTTTCGCACACCAGTCGGGGTGTTTGTTGGGTTGCAATAACGGTTTGCGCGGGCAGCGTGCAGCCTGCTGCCGCCGCGACGACGGCGGCGCCCAGCGCGGCGCCTATTTTCACCCGGTCGAGCATCCTGATCTCTCGTTTTTCCAGACCCATGACCCTTTTGTCTCAGTGGCTGGCGCAGCCGCTATTTCTCGTCGCCTTTCTGGTGGCGCTGCTGGCGCTCGTGTTCTACCTCAGCAGGATACCCGCCCTCGCGCCTGTTTTCAAAAAGGTGCCGCCGCTCATCTTCGCCTATTTCGTGCCCATGATCTGCACGACGGCGGGCCTGACGCCCCAGGCGTCGCCCGTCTATACGTTTGCATCGTCGTACGTGCTGCTGGCGTCGCTTTTCCTCTTGATGGTGACGGTTGACCTGCGGGCGATTCTCCAGCTCGGCCCCCTCGCCCTCCTGACGATGCTGGCGGGCACGCTGGGCATCATGGTGGGGGCGCCCATCGCGTTTCTGCTGCTGAAGCCCCTCCTCCCCCCGGACGCGTGGATGGGCATGGCCGTGCTGTCGGGTTCGTGGATCGGCGGGACGGCCAACATGGTGGCCATTCAGCAGATGATCGGGGCGCCGAGCAGCATCATGAGTCCGGCCATCGTGGTGGACACCGTGGTGGGGTACGGGTGGATCGGGCTGCTGGTGTTTCTGAGCGCGTACGAGGAAAAGTTCGACCGGTGGAGCCGCGCCCGCGTGGACGTGCTGGCCCGGGTGCGGGCCGACGCGGCGCGCCACAAAATAAACGCCCGCCCCACCTCCGTCGCCGATCTGGCCGTCGTGTGCGGGCTGGGGCTGGGCGCCGCCGTCGTCGCGCGCGGCGTGGGCCTCGAAATCCCGCCCCTTACGACAGGTGCGGGCGCCGACGCCGTAACCGTCGTCACGTCGTCCACGTGGGGCATCCTCATTGTGGTGACCGTCGGGCTGGTGCTTTCGTTTACGCGCCTGCGCCGGCTGGACGACGTGGGCGGCAGCGACGTGGGGTACCTGGCGCTCTACTTTTTGCTCGCCACCATTGGCGCCCAGGCCGACCTCGCCGCCATCGGGCAGTCGCCGTATTTCGTGCTCGCGGGGGCGGTCTGGCTGTCTGTCCACGCCGTCGTCATTTTCGCGCTCGGGCGGCTGCTGCGGGCGCCGCTTGCCCTGATTGCCGTGTCGAGCGCGGCAAACGTGGGCGGGCCGGCCAGCGCGCCCGTCGTGGGCGGCGTGTACCACCCGGCGATGGCGCCCGTGGGGCTGCTGCTCGCCATCGCCGGGTACATTCTGGGCATCTACGCGGGCTTTGCAACGGCGTCGCTCTTGGCCTGGCTGGCGGGCTGAAGCGCGTCGGCGAGGCGCTCGGCTTCCTCGACCAGCCCTTCGATGGCGTCGAGTCCGCCCATCCAGAAGTCGGCGTCCTGCAGGTCCACGCCCAGCCGGCCTACCAGGTGGTGCGGCCAGTCGCTGCCGCCGGCTTCCAGCAGGGCGAGGTACTGATCGGCAAAGGCGCTGCCCTGCTGCTGGTAGCGGGCGTAGAGCGCGAGCACGAGCAGTTCGCCGAAGGCGTAGGCGTACACGTAACCCGGCGTGTGCAGAAAGTGCGGGATGTAGCTCCACCACCGCGCGTAGTGATCGCCCAGGTGGACGCTGTCGCCGTAAAGCGCCCGCTGCGTCTCCATCCACAGCGCCCCGATGGCGTCGGCGGCGAGTTCGCCCTCGGCGCGGCGGGCGGTGTGGAGGGCGTCCTCGAAGCGGTTCATGGACACCTGCCGGAAAACCGTCGCCATCGTGTCGTCTATTTTGCCGACGAGCAGGGCGAGGCGTTCGGCGGGGTCGGTTTCGCGGGCCAGCAGCCGCTGGAACGTCAGCATCTCGCCGAAAACCGACGCCGTCTCGGCCGTCGTGAGCGGCGTGTCGGCCTGGAGGACGCCCTGCCCGCGCGACAGAAACTGGTGGACGCCGTGGCCGAGTTCGTGCGCCAGCGTCTGCACGTCGCGCACGCGACCCGTGTAGTTGAGCAGGATGTACGGGTGCGCTGAGGGCACGGCGCCGTGGCTGAAGGCGCCGCCGCGCTTGCCCGGTGCGGGCGGCGCATCAATCCACGCCTCGTCGAAAAAGCGCCGGACGATGTGGCCCAGCCGGGGGTGAAACGCGGCGTAGGCGCTCTCGACGGCCTCGCGCGCCTCGGCCCACGTCCACGTGGCGGCGGCCTCGCGCACGGGCGCGTAGCGGTCCCAGTCGTGGAGCGTGTCGTAGCCCAGCAGCTTTTTCTTGAGCCGGTAAAAGCGCTGCGCGATGTCGTAGCGACTGGTGACGCTGGCGACGAGCGCCTCGACCGTCGCGTCGCCGACCTCGTTGCCCATGTTGCGGCTGGCGATCCACGAAGGGTAGCCGCGCAGCTTGTCCTGCGCCGCCTTGTCGGCCACGACCGTGTTGAAGACGTAGGTGAGCTGGGGCGCGAGGGCGGCCAGGCCGTCGGTCAGGCTCCGAGCGGCGCGCTCGCGCAGGCCCCGGTCGGCGTCGTGGAGTTTGGAGAGGACTTCCTGCTCGGTCAGGCTTTCGCCGTCGAGCAGAAAGCGGGCGTCGGCGAGTAGCTGGTCGAAAAAGCGCACCCACGCGCCGCGCCCCGTGACCTCGGCCTCGGCCAGCACCTGCTCGACGGGTTCGGAGAGGAGGTGGGGCTGCCTGAGTCCGACGAGTTCGAGGTAGTGGCGGTACGGGTCGAACGCGGGCGCTGCCGTGCGCGCCGCGCCTTTTTCGGGCGGGATCTGCGCCCACTCGAGTTCGACAAAGACGAGGTGCTGGGCAAAGCGGGCGTGGGCCTCGCGGGCCTGCTGGAGCAGCCGCCCCCGCGCCGCGTCGGTCGTCTGGGTGGACCAGTTCAGGTAGGCGTAGGTAAAGGCGCGGCCCATCTCGTCCTGCGCGGCGGCGTAGCCTTCGAGCAGGCCGAGCAGTTCGGTTTCGTCGAGACGCGCCACGCGCCCGGCGTACTGGTCGTGAAGCGCGGCGGCCTGCCTTTCGGCGGTTTCGAGGCTGGCCTCGAAAGCGGCGGCGTCGGGGTAGAGGTCGGCAAGGTTCCATCGGACGGTTTCGGCACCGGTCTCCATGAGCACGGGAGGGTTTGCGTTGGGGGATCGTGGAAGGGCGAGAACCGGCGGCCCGCCGGCCCGGTTGCACCCCGGCCCCAATCCGAACCCCATGCCCTTCCATCCCCTCGCCTCCGAAGCCGACCTGCAAAAAGCCATCGAGGCGTCTTTCGACGGGCCCGTCATCCTGTTCAAGCACAGCCTGACGTGCCCCATCAGCGCGGCGGCGCAGGCGGCCATGAACCGCGCCGTGGCCGCAGCCGACGTGGCCGTGTACCGGCTCGTCATCCAGGAGGCGCGTCCGCTTTCGCAGCACATCGCGCGGGCGTTTGGCATCCGCCACGAGTCGCCCCAGGCCATCGCGCTCCTGTCAGGGCACGCCCTCGCCCACGCCTCGCACTTCGACGTGACCGAACAATGGGTACTCGAACAGGGCGAAGACGCCTGAAAACGCTGCTGGGCTGCGGCGCCTTTGCCCTGCTGGCCGGCTGCGGCACGGGCCCCGCCCAAGCGCCTGCTGCACCTGTCGCTACCGCCCCGGCGAACGAGGCAACGGCGGCGCCTCCTGCCCCGCCCGATCCATTCGGCCTCGTGCTGCCCACGCCCGCCGGCGACTCGCTGCGCCTCGGCGATTACCGCGGGCGCCTGCTGCTCGTCCATTTCTGGGCTACGTGGTGCCGCCCCTGCTTGCGGCAGATGCCCGCCCTCGACAGCCTCCGCCAGCGCCTCGGCCCCGACCGCTTCGAGGTCGTCGGCATTGCGATGGACGGGCAGGACGCGGGCGCCGTTTCGGCCCTTGCCGAAGGGCTGGGCGTGGCGTACCCCATTGCGCGCGGCGACGGGCAGACGGCGGACGCTTTTGGCGGGGCGTACGGGCTGCCCACGTCGTTTCTCTTTGGCCCCGACGGCGCTTTCGTGCGCCGGTTTATGGGCGCCCTGCCCCTCGCCGATATCGAAAAGGAGGCGCGCCGCGCGGCGCGGGACGGCTGACTTTTGCCGCCGGGCCGGAGTTGCACGGAGGTGACAAAAGCGGACGACTTTTCACTTGCGAAACGCCCTCTCCCGCCCCTATTTAAGGGCGCCCCCCCGCCACTGCCCCTCTTTTGTTTAACCCGCCTACGCAGATGGCCACCCAACTTGCATCCGCCCAGCAGGGCGTTTTTTTTCAGCCCGCTCGGAAGCGCTTCCAGGATGTCGGCCTCCACACGCCCATCGTGTCCATCCTTCCGACGGGGATGATCAAGGAGCTGAGTCCGGGCGCGCGCGTGCTGCTCGAAATCGAGCCGTCAGGCCCGTTCGAGCCGTCGTTTTTCTCGCTCGTCCACAGCAAAAACCAGTACCAGGTGATGCGCGACGTGGCGGACATGATTCTGCACGGCAAGCACGCCGCGACGTGGTTTCTGCGGCTGCGCACGGGCCGCAAGCGCTGGCAGTGGCTGCGCGCCCACGCCGTCAACGCGCTGAGCACCCCCGACGGCGTCATCCGCGTCAAGCTGTCCGAGGCCACGCCGCAGTGGTAAAATGGGGGCGTGCCTGCTGTTAGCAGGCACGCCCCTATTTATGGGCGACAGGTGGAGCGGCGGGCGCCCGTCAGGCGCCCTTTTTCATCACCTCGCGGGCGGCCTCGACGACGGCGTCGGGGGTGAGGTGGAAAACGTCCATCAGGCGTTCGTAGGGCGCCGAGGCGCCAAAGGTGTCGATGCCGAGGGCGCGGCCTTTCAGGCCCACGTAATGCCCCCACCCCGTCGTCGTGCCGGCTTCGATGGACACGCGGGCGGCGACGCCGGCGGGCAGCACCTCGTCGCGGTACGCGGCGGGCTGCTGCTCGAAAACTTCCCAGCACGGCATACTCACCACGCGCGCGCCCACGCCGTCTGCGGCCAGCGTATGGGCGGCTTCGAGGGCCACGTGCACCTCGCTGCCCGACGCCATCAGGATCACGTCCAGGTCGCCTTTTTCCTTCAGCAGCACGTAGGCGCCCTTGCGCACGCCCTCGGGGCCGGCCAGCGTGGCCGTGTCGAAAACGGGCAGATCCTGGCGCGACAGGGCGAGGGCGACGGGCCCGTCGGTTTTCTCGACCGCCACGCGCCACGCCTCGACGGTTTCGTTGGGGTCGCCGGGGCGCATGACCGTGGCGCCGGGAATCATGCGCAGCGACATCAGCTGCTCGACGGGCTGGTGCGTCGGGCCGTCCTCGCCCAGCCCGATGGAGTCGT
>CBDUCD010000044.1:0-13142 GCA_965365535.1 uncultured Rhodothermales bacterium
GCCACGCGGGGCGCATCCAGTTGGGGTTGGGGTGCTCGGGCAGGGGGATGGCGGCCCCATCGGGCGCCTGCTGGGCGAGAGCCGTGGAAGCGTACGCGCCCGCGAGCAGGGCGACGAAAAGCGCGAACAGGGCGTGGCGAAGTCGGGTCATGGATAGGGTGGGATGGTGGTTAGCAGAAGGGGAGGGGGCGCGTCAGCGGGGCGCCTGGCCCGAGGGCAGGGGCAGCGGCACGCCGTCGGGCACGGGAACGCCAAAGTCGGGGGTGCCGTCGGCGTGCCAGCCAAAGGGTTGCGCCCGCAGCATCCGGCCCGCGAAGCCCGGCAGCGCGGGGTCGCGCCAGCTTTTGCCGTGGTACACGATCCAGTGCTGGGTGCCGTCGGGGGAGGTGGTAAAGCTGCCATGACCTGTCGTGTACACGGCGCCTTCGGGCAGCACGGCGGGCGCGAAAACGGGCGCCGGGTGCTTGCGCCACGCCGCCGGGTCGAGCGGGTCGCTGCCCGTGAGGGTGAGCTGGCCGAGCACGTAGTGCGGCGTGGCGCTGTGGCCGGCGGAGTAGATGAGAAACAGGCGCCCGTCGTGCCAGAGCGCCTGGGGCGCCTCGATCCAGCCGCGCTCCCACGGCTCCGAAGGCCGGGCAATGGTGGCGCGCCGCGTGCCGTCCACCCGCCACGGACTCGTCATCGGCGCCATTTCGAGGGCGCCCGTCGTATAGACCCAGAACAGGTCGCCGCCGGGCGTCTCGACCACGCTGCCGTCAATGGCGTAGGCGTCGAGGTCGGGGTCCACGCGGCCCCGGTCGAGGTATTCGCCCAGCGCATCGCTGGTTTTGCTTTCGAGGACGTAGTGGCGGTGGTGGCGGTCTTCGCCGTCGCTGGCGGTGTAGTAGAGGTACCAGCGCCCCCGCAGAAAGTGCAGCTCGGGCGCCCAGATCTGGCGGCTCTGCGGGCCTGTCGCGGGCGCCGTCCACACCTGGACCTTCCGGGCACTGTCGAGGCCCGTCAGCGTGCGCGATTTCCACACCCACAGGCCGCCCTCGGGCGCGAACGTGGCCGTGAGGTAGTACCAGCCGTCCCGGAAAACCACCCACGGGTCGGGCGCGGCCTGCGACGTGACGACGGGGTTGGTGAACGTGCCGGGCGGAGGCGCCGGCTGCGCCCGCGCGTCCCGGGCGTGCCACGCGCCGAGCACGAGCGCGGCGCACGCAATACGCGTCAGCAGGCGGGGCGGCTTGAAAGCAGGCATGGCGTCGAGAAGTCGGGGGCGGAGCCCGCGGGCATCGCGGGCATCACGCGGGGCGGACGGTGGGCAGCTCGCCCACGCGCAGGACGGTGGCGCCGTAGGGGATGAGGGTGATGTCCTCCTCGGGCTCCCGGGTGCGGGCGGGGCTGAGGGGAAGGGGGCCGGCGGATTCGTTGTACTCTTTCCAGAAAGGAATCTTGCGCCCGCGTGTCTTGAGGCGGACGGGCGCGGCGTCGGGCGTCCACGGGTACGCGGGCACGCTGCCGGTTTCGACGCTGAACCGCGTCTCGCCCCGGTTGCCCACCACGAGGCCGTAGTTCCAGTCCTCTTCGGGCGCCATGCCCCAGACGGGCACGCCAAACTCCTCGCCCACCTGCTGCCACTGGCCTTTGATGGGCAGGGCATAGACGAGCGGGCCGCGCTCGACGCCTGCCGCGCCTTCGTGCCAGTAGCTGAGGTGGATGGTGGGCGGCAGCACGAGTTCGACGCGGTCGCCGTGTTGCCACAGCCTATCCACGCGCGCGATCTGGCCGCCCTCGGGCGTGCCCCACGGCGCGCCGTTGACGGTGATAGTGGCCTGGGCGATCCAGCCGGGAATGCGCAGGTGGAGGGGAAACTGCACGGGCGTCTCGCCCCGAAACGCGAACCGAACCGTGTCCTCGAAGGGATACGCGGTTTCCTCGTCGAAGCGGACAGCGGTGCCGCCGGCCACGCGGGCCTCGACGTGGCAGGGGGCGTAGAGGAGGGCGGCGAGGCCGCCGTCTGCCGTGGCGTGCCACAGGCTGCGCGTAAACTTGGGCCAGCCCTGGTGCATGTTGGCGGTGCAGCACGGGTAGCCACTCGTAAAGCCGTAGAGGATGCGCTCGCCCTCGCTGTTGTCGTAGAAGTTGCGCGCCGTGTGAGGCTCGCGGCTGACGCGCACCTGGTTGGGCTGCTGGAAATACTGGCGCGCCATGTAGTCGGGGCGCGTCTGGGTGGGGAGGGCGTTAAAGGCGATGCGTTCGAGGCGGTCGGCGTCGCCCACGCGCCCGGCAACGCCGAGAAGAGCTTCGAGCGAGTGCATGTACTCGACGACGGTGCACAACTCGGTGCCTTGCACGGGATTGGTGCCGTGCAGCGCTTCGTCGCCGCTGAACATGCCCTGCACCTGCCCGTGGTCGCGCCGCAGCCACGCGTAGCCCGCGTCTATGGCGTCGAGGTAGCGGGTTTCGCCCGTGAGCAGAAAGCCCATCGCGGGCTGCTTGATGCCCATCGCCGTGTTGACGCCGTGGTAGATGCCGTGCTCGCGCGTAAAGCGATCCGTCCAGTCGGCAGTCTGCTGGAACAGCGTGCGGGCGAGGTCGAGCAAAAAGGCGTCGCCGGTGCGGTTGTAGAGCCAGTACACGCTGGCCTGGTTGTCGCCGCCGCGCTCGCGCGCCCACCACGTCCAGTGGTCGAGGGGTTTTCGGGGTAGCTGCTGGTGCTGGTAGCGGAAGTACGCTGTCATCATCTCCAGCACGCGGGCGTCGCCCGTGGCGTCGTGGTGCTGCTGGAGCACCTTGAGCATCACCATGCGGGGCCACCAGTCGGCGCGGTCGCCGGTCTGAAAGCCGGGCATGGGTTCTTCCAGCCCCTCGCGCGTGTCGGGCGGGCCAAAGTAGCCGCTGGGCTGCTGGCTGGCCAGGGCGTGCTCGATCCACGGGCGGGCCGTGCCGACGAGCTGCTCGTCCTGCAACAGGTGGGCAAGGGGGACGAGCCCGTCGAGCCAGTAGGGGCCGCGCTCCCACGCGTCGCCCCGTCCGCCCAGCCACGCATTCGTGGGGCCGACGTTGGGGTAGAGCTCGCCCAGCCGCCCCGTCAGGCCGCTGGCCTGGCGCCGGAGCTGCTCCAGCAGCCACCCCCGCGGCCGGACGGCACCCAGGGGCAGCTCGGCAAACGTGTTGGCCGGCAGAGGGGCGCGGTTAAAGGCATAAGAAGCCGCCGCTGCCGCCGTGGGGCGCGGCGCGGATGCTGCCTGAACCGCGCCGCCGGGGCCGAGGGCGCCGAAAAAGCCCGCCACGCCCAGCCCGCCGAGCGTTTTCAGGGCGTCGCGCCGGTTGGGGCCGCTGCTGTTTTCGGGATGGAGAAGGCACATGGCGGTGGAGGATTGGCAGGCGCCCGTCAGGGCCGGGACGACGAGGCGGCGTCGGCGGGCCGCGCCCGGTCGGCCCAGTGGTGCCAGCGCGCCCTGTCTTCGAGCATCTTGATAAAGACGCCGCCGACGACCGACCGGGCCTGGAAGCCCCGGTGCCGGGCGTTGTGCGTCCAGTACCAGTCCGTCATGGGCACGCGGTCGGGGGTGGTGTTGAGAAAGCGCAGCACGGGCCGCACGAAGCCCTCGAAGTCGGCCCGGCTGTCGGCCAGCGTGGCCGTCCACACGATCCAGTCGAGCTTGGTGAACTCGGCGCGGTTGTCGAGGGGCAGGCCGTACGCGTTTTGCTTTTGCTTGTAGTAGGCGATTTCCGTCCGGGCGACGCTTTCGGGGAAAAGGTCGAGGCCGAGCAGCTGGTCCCACACGAGGTTGTACTTCTGGCTCCACGTGCCGGGCTTGTCGAAGGCGAGGCGGTAGTGGTCGCCGTCGCCGGCCATGGCCACCCACTGCCGGGCCATCGCCTCGGCCTCGCGGCGGTAGTCGCGGGCGGTTTTGGAGTCGCCCATCATCTCGGCCAGACGGGCGTAGCAGCCCAGCGCCACGATGGCTTTGATGGACAGGTTGGCGTTGTGGGCGAGGTGGCCCGAGAAGTCGTCGGTCGAAAGCTGGCTTTCGGGGTCGAGACCTTTTTCGCGCAGGTACTCGGCCCAGCGCGTCAACACCGCCCAGTGCTGGCGGGCGTAGTCGGCGTTGCCTTCGAGGTGCGCGAGGGCGCCGGCCATGATGATCATGTTGCCGCTTTCCTCGACGGGCATCTGGTTTTCCTCGGACGTTTCGCCGCCGCCGTACTGCTGCCCGTTGGCAAGCGGGTACTGGCCCACGTCGTGGGGCGCAAAGGGGAAGGGCCAGCGCGGCGAGGCTGCGTACTCGAAAATGGGGTCGAGCTGGGCTTTGAGCAGGGGCGGGCTCAGCAGCAGGAAAAACGGCGACGACGGGTACGTGAGGTCCACCGTGCCGATGGAGCCGTTGGAGAAGTTCTCTTTCGAGAAGTAGAGCGGGCGCCCGTCGAAGTCGGCGACGAGCTTGTGGGCGGCGAGGGTCTGCCGGAAGGCGAGCGTGGCGACGCGGGCGTACGCGCTGCCGCCGGCCTGTTCGAGGCTCCCGACGAGTTCCTCGTCGTAGCGGCGGGCGCGGGCGGTGAGGGCGGGGTAGTCGCGGGCGGCGCGGGCAAAGAGTTCGGCAGGCCCCATGCCGTTCCGGCGCCACCAGGGGCGCAGCTTGCGCCCGAAGTATTCGAGGCTGTAAAGGTCGTCGTAGCCAATCATGGCGTAGCGGCTCGCCATTTCGGCGCCCACGCGGCCCAGCGCGAACGTCGTCGCCATCGCGGGCAGGCGCACCGGGCCGCTGAAAAGGGGCTGGCGCCCGCCCAGCGCGTCGGCGGGCAGCATTTCGCCCCGCACAAAGGCGGCGCGCAGCGCGTCCGTGGCGCCCAGCGCGTCGCGCGTTCCCGGCCCGTCGGGGGTGACGAGGTAGGCATATCCCCACTCGATGCGCAGGTCGTCGCCCGAGCGGGTCAGCATGGCCTGGTCACTGGCGCCGATGCGCAGCGCGCTCATGTTATCCAGCCGGAAGCGCGCCCAGTCCACGGGCTGGTGCGCCCGGTCCACGGCCAGCTGGGCCGTCACGTCGAGGTAGAGGGATACGTCGTGGGTCTGCCCGTCCGTGGCGCGCACGTCCCAGGTGAGATACGTCACGGGGCGCGAGACGAGGTCGAGGCTGTCGGGAAACGTGGGCGTCGTGAAGGTGAAGTCGAGGGCGACGCCGGCGCCGGCAAAGTGGTAGATGGTGCGCGTGGGCCATACTTCGAGGCCCGTCTGTTCGAGGGCGGGCACCTCGCGCGGGTGCGGCCCCATAAAGCGGTACGCCGTGCCGTCCACGCGGATAAAGCCGCCCATCGTGTGGTCGGCGCCCGTCCAGTGTTTGGTCACCCCGTCCGTGAGCTTGTCGGCAGCCGACCAGATGCTGAAGTACGGGTCGTGCGTGACGAGGGGCACGGCGGGCGGGCGCAGCGTGTCGGCGGGCTGGGCGCCGGCGGGCAGTGCCGCGAACAGAAGGGCCAGCAGCGGCCACAGGCGGCGCGGGGCAGAGGGGCGGGCGGGGAGGTTCACGTCGGACAGGGGTTTGTGGCTGCGCGGCCCGCGTCGAAAAACGCAGGCGGCAACAACCGTTGACGGTGCAGCGCCTCAGCGGGCGCCGCCGCCGGAAATCGTGGGGACGGCCTGCCGGTCGCTGCCCGGCCTGTGGCCCGCCACGCTGGGCCATCCATCTGCCGACCACACGAGGGGGTCGAGCAGGCCCTGCCGGCGGTTGGTGCCGTTGGGCAGGCGGGCCGTGTCGCGGGGCATGGCGTGGTACACGATCCACGCCTGGCCCGCGTCGTCGGTGACGACGGCGTTGTGGCCCGGCCCGGCCCAGCGCGGGCTGCCCTCGACGACAAGCGTGCCGCCACCCGCGCGCAGGTCGCGGCCCCCGGCGTCCACGTACGGGCCGTCGAGCGCTTTCGAGCGGCCCACGTAAACGGTGTAGGTGCTCGCGGCGCCGTCGCAGCACGAGCCGGCGGAGAGAAAGAGGTAGTAGTAACCGCCGTGCCTGTACACGTAGGGCGCCTCGAAGCGGTCGTCGGTCAGCCGCACCTTTTCGCCCGCGGCGCGCGTGCCATCGTTGGAGAGCGGCACGGCGAAGATGCCGTGGAAGCTGCCCCAGATCAGCGTCCGCTGGCCGTTTTCGTACCACGCAAACGGGTCTATGGAGTTGGGCACGCCGATGTCGGCTGAGCAGAACACGGCGCGCCCCAGGTCGGTCCACGCGCCCGCCGGGTTGGCCGCCGTGGCCAGCCCGATGCACGGGTTCGGGTCGCCCCACGTCGAAAAGGCGTAGTAGAGGTAGTACGTGCCGTCGTGGGCGGACACGTCGGGCGCCCACAGGCCGCCGTCGGCTTTCCAGGTGGGCTTGCGGCTGAACACGGTGCCGGCGGGCGCCCAGCGCACCAGGTCGTCCGACACGAAGCGCGGCACCAGGCGGGCGCCCTGCCCGTCGCCCCAGTCGTCGGCGGTGGCGAACAGGTAGTAGCGCCCATCCTCGCCGCGCACGACGCTCGGGTCGGCGGCAAGCGGGATGACGACGGGGTTCGTGTAGCCCTCTTTGGAGAGCGGCACGTCCCCGCCGGGCGCCTCGCTGACGGTGTTGCACGCCAGCAGCAACAGCCCCGCGAGGGGCGCCGCGTACAGTTTCAGGGTGCTGTGCATAGGGCCTGCAAAGGGGCGCCGGCCCCGGCCCGCAGGCCAGGGCCCGTCCGCCTCAGATCTTCTGCGCCGTCGTGTAGATGAGTTCTTCGACGCCTACCACCTTGACGCCCACGCGCGCAAACACGTACGGCTCGCCGGCCAGGTCGCCCAGGGTGCGGCTGAGGGTGACGGGGCTGCCGGCGGTGACGGCGGCGCCTTCCACGTCGGTGCGGCCGTTGTTGAAGCGCGTGTCCACGAACTGGTTTTTGCCCACGACGAGTACGACGCGCTCGATGGCGCGCCCGCCGGCCACCTGCTGCACCGTGGCCGTCGCGTTGATGGTGCCGCCCGCGCGCGTGATGCTGGCGCTGGAAATCATGTAGTACGGCTCCACGGGCACGTCGAGCGCCTTGTTGCCCTTCACGGTCACGAAAATGGTGTCGGGGTTGTTGACCCACGGGCCGTTGTTCTGGCGGCGGACGAGTTTGTAGTCGCCGTCGAAAAGCACGGCGCGGAAGGTGCCGTCCTGGTGCACCATCACGGGGATGTATTCGCGCTCGGCGTAGCCGCTCTGCCAGAGCTCGAGCTGGATGGCGTTCTGGCGCACGCTCAGGGGCTGGTCGTCATAGACCACGCGGCCTTCGAGTACCGACTCGGGCTCGTCGTAGTTGTCGAAGGCGCAGGCGGAAAGCAGGACGGAAAGCGCCAGCGCGAGAAAGGGATAGGTTTTCATGGGATAGCGAGATCGGGTGGAGTCGGACCCCGGCCCTCCGGCGGCAGGCCACCGCCGGAGGCAGGGTCGCAGGGGTGGATTCCGGCAGGAATCAGTAGGACGTCGGGTTCCGGACGATCTTCGGGTTGTTGGTCAGCACGTTGCCGGCAATCTCGGTGTAGTAGTTGCCCAGCCGGAAAAAGCGGGGCTGCGTCACGCGCGGCGCCACGAGTTCGCGGAAGACGTACTTGTTGTTTTTGGCCGGGTCGCCGGGGCGGACGACGCGGTAGGGGTAGAGCGCCCGCACCATCGCCGTTTCCGAGTTCGGGTCGCCGTTCCAGATTTCGTGCGCGATGCGCCAGCGCTTGGCGTCCCACAACCGGTGCCCCTCGAAGGCAAACTCGACGCGGCGCTCGTTCTGGAAGTCCTGGATGGTGAGGGACGCCAGCGGGGCGATGCCGGCGCGGCTGCGCACCTGGTTGACGTAGCCCAGCGCGTCGCCCGTCTGGCCCAGCTCGAAGGCGGCCTCGGCGGCGTTGAGCAGCACTTCGGCGTAGCGGAAGCGAATCCACCACACGTCGGTGCCCGTGCCGCGCTGGCCCGAGCCCTGGCGCGGGTCGAGGTACTTGCGGATGTAAAAGCCCGTGTTGGAGACGAAAAACTCGTTCGACAGCGGGCCGTCGGCGCCCGTGAGCAGGCCGCCGTCGGCGTACTCGGAGCCCAACTGGCTGCCCGTCACGATGTCGTACTGGCCGGTGCCGGCGTTCCACACCATCACGCCCGCCTGGATGCTGACGGGCTTGCCGCGGAAGGTCGAGCCGGGGTAGATGACCGTGCCCCAGAGGCGCGGGTCTTTGCCGGCAAAGATGTCGTCGGGGCTGTCGTAGTACACGTAATCGCCGCCCGCCATGGTGCGCAGGTCGCCCTTCGAGCCGTCCACGTATTCAAAGGCTTCGACGAGGTTGAGTGAGGGCGAGATGGACGACGACGACTCGTTGTCCTCGCGCAGCGACCGGGGGATGTTTTCGTACACCCAGTTGTGGTAGCGGCCTTCAAGCGTGAAGTCCTCGACCCACATCACCTCGCTGTTGTTGGTTTTGCTGACGATGGCTTCGTAGAAGTTCTCGCGCTTGTCGGGGTTGACGGTGTAGAGGCTGTAGCGCCCGCCGGCGATGATTTCCTTCGAGGCGTCGAGCGAGGCCTGGTAGTACCCCTGCGCGCGGCTGGCGGGGATGCCGACTTCGTTGCCGGGCAGCGTCACCTGGGGCGTTTTGAGGGCGTTGTACCTGGCAATGGAGCCCGCATAGAGCGCCGCGCGCGACTTGAGGGCCAGGGCCGTCCACTTGTTGGCGCGCGTGACGGAGTTGTTGTCGGGCAGGTCGGCCTTGATGGCGTCCACCTCGCTTATCACGAAGTCGTACACCTCGGCCTCGGTCGCGCGCGGAAACTGGAGGTAGTCCGGGTTGCCGCTGAAGTCGTACTCGTAGGTCTGCGTGATGAGGGGCACGCCGCCCATGCGCTTGACCATCTCGAAGTAGAGGTAGGCGCGGATAAAGCGGGCCTCGGCCTTGAAAACCTTGCGGTCGGTTTCGTTGAGGGCCGTGGCGCCGTCAATTTTTTCGACGAAGAGGTTGACGTGGCGGATGAGGTTGTAGTCCCAGTAGCGCCACCAGTCGTAGCCGTAGCCCGAAAACGTGTTGGGGTCGTTGTTGTAGCCGCTCCACATGGCGTCGTCGAGCTGGGCGAAGCCGTGGTAGTTGTTGTCGAGGCTCTCGTTGTCGGGCATCCGAGAGTAGTAGTTGGCCAGCACGCCCTGGATGAGGGCAGGGCTGTTCCAGACCTGGTCGTCGAGCAGGATGTCGGTGGGCTTGCGGTCGAGAAAGTCGCCGCCCGCGAAGTCGCAGCCCGCGCCCGCCGTGAGGGCGATCAGCCCCACGAGCAGGGCCGCGTAGCGTTGTTGTAAGCGCATCATAGCTGTGCGTGGTAAGGGTTGGGGAGGCCTGCCCGCGCCCGAGCGGTGCCCGTCGCGGGCAGGCGTGTCCTGTTCAGAAGCCGAGGGTGGTGCCAATGGTCAGCGTCCGCATCTGCGGGTACTGGAGGCCGTTGTCCCACGCCACCTCGGGGCTGAGGCCGTACTCTTTCAGGTTGTCGAGGGAGAACAGGTTGTAGGCGCTGCCATAGATGCGCACCCGGTCTATGTTGAACCGGTTGAGCAGCCGCGCGGGGAGGGTGTAGCCCACCTCGAGCGTTTTGAGGGCGACGTAGCGGACGTTCGTGATCCAGAAGTCCGAGCGGCGCATGTTGCTGTGGTTGACCATGCCCTTGCGCAGCGCCGGGTACTTGCCGGCCACCCACGGGCTTTCGGGGTCGAAGGGGTCTTCGTGGTGCCAGCGGTCCTCGAATATGTAGTTGGGCGAGTTGGCGTTGTTCTGGAAGGGGATCTTCATCTCCCAGTTGCGCTCGTAGCTGCCCATGCCGCCACCGGCAAACGTAAAGGCGAGGTCCACGTTTTTGTACGCCACCGAGCCGTTGAGGCCGAAGTTGAGGTTGGGAATGGCGCCCTGCCGGTAGCCAATCACGCGCTCGTCCATGCCGTTGATGATGCCGTCGCCGTTGACGTCCTTGAACTTGAAGTCGCCGGGCAGCAGCGTCGTGTTGTTCTGCCCGTCCACGTCCACGGGGTAGTTGCGGATGTCGTCCTCGTCCTTGAAGCGGCCAATGACCTGGTAGCCCCAGTTGAGGTAGGCCCAGCGGTCTTCAACCGAGGTGCGGTACTCGTCCCACGAGTTGCCAAAGCGCGGCTTGTAGTGCTCGCCGTCTTTCATGCGGGCAAACGTAGCGTTGCCGCTGACGCTGAACTGCAAGCCGCTCGAGAGCCGGTTGGTGTAGCCGAGGGAGCCCTCGACGCCCATGTGCATGTCCGAGTTGAGGTTTTCGTTGGGCAGGTAAATGGCCACTTCCTCGGGGATGAGCACGTCGTAGCGGCGCGCCGGCAGGCCGGTGCGCTTGCGGTAGAAGTACTCGACCGTACCCGAGAGCTTGTTGTTCATCAGCCCAAAGTCCACGCCCAGGTTGGTCATGGTGCTTTTCGTCCACGACAGGTTGGTGATGGGCAGGCCGCGCGGCTCGACGCCGGTGACGAGCTGGCCGTTGAGCACGGCCGTGCCGCGCCGGTAGTTGTAGCCGCTCAGGTAGTCGAACGGCCCGATGCCCAGCACGCCGATGTTGTCGTCGCCGAGCTGCCCGATAGAGGCGCGCAGCTTGAGGTTGCTCAGGTTGCGCAACACGGGCAGGCTGTAGAAAAAGCGCTCGTTCGACAGGCGCCAGCCCACCGACGCCGACGGGAAGAGGCCCCAGCGCTTGTCCTTCACGAACTGCCAAGAGGCGTCGTAGCGGCCCGACACTTCGAGCAGGTAGCGGTCGTCGTAGTTGTAGTTGAAGCGGCCCACGTAGCCCTGCCGCGCCGACTCGTTGAGGTAGTCGTTGGACTCTTTGAGCTCGTTGAAAGACAGCAGGTTGATGTAGTTGGTGGACGGCGAGGCGCGCAGCCAGTAGCCGGGCTCCTGCCGCTCGGTCGCCTCGAAGGCCAGGTCCACGCCCACGTCGTGCTTGCCGAACTGCTCGTCGTAGTTGAGCTGGAGCTGGAGCATGTTCTCCTCCACCTTGCGGCTCCACCGGTCGCGGAACGGGTTCTGGTTGCCGCCCGAGACGTAGTACGTGTCCGTGTCGCGGTCGTACGAATACGTGTCGTAGGTGTATTCGAACGTGTTCTCGACGTTATCGGCGAGGTAGTACGAATAGATGCCGCGCGCCTTGAGGCCCTTGAAGAGGTCGTACTCGGCGCTCAGGTTGGTCTGCGCCACGCGCCAGGTGCTGCGCCAGTAGCCCGTAATGTCGTACTTGAGCGTGGCGTGGTTCGAGGCGATGTTCTGCGTCGTGGCCGGGTATTTGGGGTTGTCGTTGGCGTAAGGGCGCTCGGTCGGCAGGTTGCGGTACATGCCGAAAAGCGGCTGCCAGTAGTCGTCGAAGCCCGGGTTGCCGGGGTTGCGGCGGTTCTCGACGCGCCCGTTGATCTGGGCGCCCACCTTGAGGCGGCTGCCGATGCGCGTGTCAACGTTGGCCTGCAGGTTGGTGCGCTCGAAGAAATAGCCCTCGAAAACGGCTTCCTCGCTCAGCCGCCCCAGCGACACGTAGTAGTTGGAGCGGTCGCTGCCGCCGGTCGAGCTGACCTGGAAGTACTTTTTGGGCGCGTACGACTGCATGGCGAAGTCGCGCCAGTCGAAGCCGCGGTAGCCGTACTCCGTGCCCTGCTGCCATTTTTCCAGGTCCTCGCGCGTGTAGCCCGTCGTGCCGTTCTGGTTGACGTCGGCCTCGATCTGGGCGCGGATAAACGTGGGCGCGTCGGCGCCGCTGGGAAAGCGCGACAGCGTCGAGGCGCCGTAGTAGGATTTGACCTCGACCTTGTTTTCCGTCCCCATCCGCCCGCGCTTGGTCGTCACGAGCACGACGCCGTTGGCGCCGCGCACGCCGTAAATGGCCGCCGCCGACGCGTCCTTGAGCACGGTGATGTTGTCAATGTCGTTGAAGTCGATGTTGTTGAACTGCCCCTCGTCTTTCGGAATGCCGTCGATCACGTAGAGCGGCGAGCCCAGGTTGCGGATGTTGATCCACACGCCCGAGCCGGGGCGGCCTTCGGGCTGGCGCGTGAGCACACCTGCCACCTTGCCCACGAGCGCCCCCGAGGTAGTCGTACTCGTCGTCTTGGCCAGATCCTCCGAGCTGATCGTCGAGATGGCGCCCGTGACGGACTGCCGCTCCTGCGTGCCGTAGCCCACCACGATCACGTCTTCGAGCATCCCCGTGTCCTCGGCCAGCGCCACGTCAACCGTGGTGCGGCCCGCAATGGCGACCGTCTGGCTGAGGTAGCCGATAAACGAGAAGTGGAGTGAATCCTGGAGGCTGGCAACGGACAGCGAGTAGGCGCCGTCCACGTCGGTAGCCGTGCCGGTCATGGTGCCGGGCACGACGACGTTGGTGCCCGGGAGGGGGTCGCCGGTGCGGGCGTCGGTGACTCTGCCCCTGACTATGCTCTGCGCGTAGCCCGGCGCGGCAAGCAGCAGCAAGGCGGCAAGCGCGGTTAAGTGTCTCAGCTCTTTCATGGCGTTGTAGCTGGTGATGGGTGGCCGTTTTACCTCGGTTTTGGAATCGCTTCCGGCCCCAGGCCCTGAAAAGCGCTTTCCCACCGTGCTAGGCTGGGGGAGACAGCAGGCGGAAAAAGCAAAGGGCAGCAGGGCTTGTCGAACGATAAAACCGGTTCGATATGCTCGAACCTTGACCCGAAGGTAACGGGTGCGCTTCCAGGATGTCAAGCGGCCTGGCGTCTTATTGTGCGTCAGGCAGGGCTATTCGGCGTGCCCTGAAGGGCTGACTGGCGCACGTCGGCGCGCTTTTCCTCCCAACACCCCCTTCTATTGGCGCGTGCGGCGGGTAAGGCGCCCTCTGCAACGCCGGGCGCCTAAAATACTTGGACATAAAGCGGGGCAGAGGCTTGCGGGAGTCGAACCCCATTCGATATTATCGAACCGGTTCTAAATGGAGTTTCGATTCGGGTGCTGCGCGGCGCGCCAGGCGCGGTGCGGCTGCCTCTTTCCGGTCCGCAACAGCAGGTGGCCCTTTTTCGGCCCCTTTCGAAATAGCAGCGCGTCATGAAAAAGTCCACCATCACCGACGTTGCCACGGCAGCAGGCGTGGCCAAGTCCACCGTTTCGGCGGTCATCAACAACCGCGACGTAGTGG
>CBDUCD010000045.1:0-13122 GCA_965365535.1 uncultured Rhodothermales bacterium
TTCAGGCTTGCTCATACAGCACCTGTCCCTCTGCTTCTATCGTGGCCAGCAGCGTGCCCCGCACGCCGCGCAGCATCTCCACCTCGGCAGGCGTGTACACGAACGCATCGAGCGCCCACGGACGTAGGCCGAAAAGGGCATCCACGAGTGCCGCCCGCTCGGGGGGGCGGCGGTCGGTTTCCATCTCGATAAAGAGGTCGTAATCGCTGTCGGGGCGCGCGTTGCCCCGGGCGTGGCTGCCGAAAAGCACGATTCGCCGCGGCGCAAAGCGCTCGACAATGCGCCGGGTGATAAACGCGAGGTCAGCGGGGAGCGCGGGATCGAGCATGGCAAGACGAGACGCCCGGGCAGCACCCGGATGGAATTGCAACGGGAAACCAGACGCAGACGTTTCTTTCGCGCCCTTACGCGGCAGACGCCGCCGCGTCTTCGAAGCGGACCGTCACGGTTTTCGAGACGCCCGGCTCCTGCATCGTCACGCCGTAAAGCCGGTCGGCGAGTTCCATCGTGCGCTTGTTGTGGGTGACGAGCAGAAACTGCGTCTTGTCCGAAAAGCGGCGGATGAGGTGCATGTACCGGTCCACGTTGGCCTCGTCGAGGGGCGCATCTACCTCGTCGAGAATGCAGAACGGGCTGGGCTTGACGAGGTAGATCGAGAACAGCAGCGCGATGGCCGTGAGCGTTTTCTCGCCGCCCGAAAGCTGGGCGAGGGCGCTGGGGCGCTTGCCGCCGGGCTGGGCGAAAATCTCGACGGCGCTTTCGAGCGGGTCGGCGGCGCCGTCGAGGCGCAGCTCGGCGCGGGCTTCGGGGCCGAACAGCTCGCGGAACAGCGCCACGAACGACGCCTCGATCTGCGCGAACGTCTCCCGGAAACGCTGCGCCGCCGCCGTGTTGATCTCGCCGATGGTGGCCAGCAGCGACGTTTCGGCGTTTTCGAGGTCGCGCTGCTGGGCGATCAGAAAGTCGAGGCGCGTTTTCTCGGCGTCGTAGGATTCGAGCGCGAGCGCGTTGACGCTGCCGAGGGCGGCAATGCGGCGGCGCAGCGCCTGCACCTCGTCGCGCGCCGCGACGGCGTCGAAATCGTCCGGGACGGGTTCGTCTGCCTGTTCGATGGGCGCGTCGAAAAGCTGGAGGTGGTCTTCGGCGAGGGCGGCGAGGCGCGTCTCCACCTGGGCGCGGCGCACGTCCAGCTCGGCGGCCTGCCGGGCGAGGGCTTCGCGGCGGCCCCGCGCGTCGCGCAGGTCGCGCTCGGCCTCGGACAGCGCGGCCTGCACTTCGGCGAGGGCGGTTTCGGCGGCAGCAGCAGCGTCTTCGAGGGGCTGGCGCTTTTCGCCTGCCGTTTCGAGCGCCCGGGCGAGCCGCGTTTCGTCGGCGCGGGCGGCGTCGCGGGCGCGGTCGGTCTCGGCGTAGCGCGCCTCGCGCTGCCGGGCCTGGGCGTCCATGTCGGCCAGCGTCTGCCGCGTCCGGGCCGTGTCGGCGCGGAGCGTGGCAGCGCGGTTGCGGGCGTCGGCTTCGGCGAGGGCGGCGGCGTTGTACTGCTCGAAAACGCTGCGGCTGTCTTTTTCGAGGGCGTCGGCGGCGCTTTCGGCCTTTTCACGGCGGCTGCGCAGCGCCTGCCAGGCGTCGCGGGCGGCGGCGTCGCGGGCTTCGGCGTCGGCAAGCTGCGGGGCGATTTGCCTCTGTTCTTCTTCGAGGGCGGCGCGGCGCCGGGCGTGCTCCTCGGCCTGCCGCCGGGCAGCGTCGGCGTCGGCGCGGGCGCGGGCCACGCGGGCGTCGTGGTCGCGCAGCGCCCGCGTGGCGGCGTCGAGGGCCTGGCGCGCACTGGCAAAGTCGAGGGCGCGCATCTGGGCGGCGAGGGCGGTTTCGCGCGCGCGCAGCCCGTCGAGGTCGCGGTCGGTTTGCGCGAGGGCGGTTTCCACGCTGGCAAGGCGTTCGCGCTGGGCGGCACGCGACGGCGCGGGTGCCCCGGCCAGCGCGCTGCCGCCGCGCCGCCGTCCCTCGCCATCGGCCCAGAAGCCGTCGGGCGTAGTCCATCGCCCGGCGCCGCGCGCCTGCCGGAGGGCTTCGTCCAGCGACGCGGCGGTGTGCCATCCGCCCAGCAGGGCGTCGCGCACGGGCGCGTAGCGGGGCGCGGTGGGCTGGACGCGGGCGGCCAGGGCGGTGTCGTCCCGTTCGCCGCTGCTGGCGCCCAGCTTTTCCAGCACCAGCAGCAGCACCTGCCCGGCGTTCTGTTCGCGCAGCCACGCCAGCAGCGCGTCCGCCTCGGTGTCGGTCTCGACGAGGACGCAGCCGGCCCAGTCGCCCAGCGCGGCGTCGAGGGCGCGCTCCCAGCCCGCGTCGGCGCGCAGCACGTCGGCAGCGGTCGTGAGGTCGGGGCGGTGGCGGGCGAGGGCGCGGACGGCGTCGGAAAAGCCCTCGAACTGGCCGACGAGTGCGGCCAGCAGCCGCTTTTCGGCGGCCAGCGCGGCCTGCCGGCTTTCCACGTCGCGCCGGGCGTCGGCTGTTTCGCGGCGCTGTTCTTCGAGCCGGGCGCGCTGCCTTTCCAGCTCGCCCAGCGCCTGCTGCGCCTGCTGGAGTTGCTGCTCGGCGCCGGCCCGCGCCTGCTCCTCCCCTTCGACGTCGGGCGTGTCTTTGGGGGGCGCGGCGGGCCGGGCAAGGCGGGCGGCTTCGGCGGCGACGAGGTCGGCGCGGGCCTGGAGGCGGTCGGCGGCGCGGCGGGCGTCGGCGGCGGTGCGCTCGGCGGCGGCCTCGTCGCGGCGGGCCTGCTGCGTGGCGGCGCGGGCCGTTTCGAGGGCCTGCCGGGCCGCGTCGCGCGCGTCGGATGCTCGGGCGAGGGCGTGCTGCGCCCCGGCGTGGCGCGGCTCGGCGCGGGCGAGTTCGTCCTCGAAGCGGGCGCGCACGTGCTCCTGCGCCTTTTGCCGCGCCGCGCCCTCGGCGAGTTCGGCGTAAAGGCGCTTCTGCTCGTCGTCCAGCCGGGCCAGGCGCTCCTGCACCACGCGCCCTTCGGCTTCGAGGGCCTGGACGCGGGCGCGGTAGGCGTGGAGGGCCTCCTGGGCGGCGCGGCGGTCGGCTTCGAGCGCAATGCGGTGGGCGCCCAGCGCCTCGCCCTCGGCCTCGCGCCGGGCAATCGCGGCGGCGTGGGCTTCGAGGCGGTCGGCAAGCTGGTGGCGTTCCCCGTCGAGAACGGCGCGCTCGCCGTCGAGGCGGCTGTACTCGGCCACGAGCAGCCCCCTTTCAAGCGCGACGCGCCGGCTTTCCAGTTCGCGGAACAGCGCGGCGCGGTCGGCCTGCCGCTTGAGGGTGCGCACGTTGGCGCCAATCTCGTCCGTCAGGTCGCGCAGGCGCGTCAGGTCGTGCTGCGTGCCTTCCAGGCGGCCCAGCGCCTGCTTGCGGCGCAGCTTGTAGCGCGTGATGCCGGCGGCTTCCTCGAACAGGCGGCGGCGGTCGTCGGCGTTTTCGCTCAGGATTTCCTCGACCATCGAAAGCTCGATGACGGAGTACGCGCCCGCGCCCATGCCCGTGTCCATGAACAGGTCCTGGATGTCGCGCAGGCGGCAGGCGACGCCGTTGAGCAGGTACTCGGACTCGCCCGAGCGGTAGAGGCGGCGCCCGAGCGTGACTTCGCTGTACTCGACGGGCAGCACGCCGCGCGTGTTCTCGACCGTCAGCAGCACCTCGGCCATGCCCAGCGCCCGCCTTTTGGACGTGCCGTTGAAGATGACGTTTTCCATCTTTTCCGACCGGAGGGCGCGGGCGCGCTGCTCGCCCACCACCCACCGCACGGCGTCCACGATGTTGGATTTGCCGCAGCCATTAGGCCCCACGATGCACGTCACGCCGCTGTCGAAGTCGAGCGCCGTGGGCTGGGCGAAACTTTTGAAGCCGTGGAGTTCGAGTTTTTTGAGGTACATACCGGGCGCGCCGCCGCTGCTGGAAGGGCGGCAAGATAGGGGGCGCGGCGGGGCCTTCCGTAACGGCATCCTCACCCGCTGCCGCCAACCTTCGCGGCGCCGCCGGGGTGTCACGCCCTCACCAACCCCGACTTCCAACCATGGCCGATACCACCATCAAAAAAGTCAGCAGCGCGCACTCGCCCCGGGGCGACATGGGCCAGA
The DNA here is from genome assembly GCA_965365535.1 of uncultured Rhodothermales bacterium. Taxonomy (GTDB): domain Bacteria; phylum Bacteroidota; class Rhodothermia; order Rhodothermales; family BA12; genus CBDUCD01. The sequence continues at coordinate 4,116 of CBDUCD010000045.1, forward strand.
CCTACCTCGTCTCGGGCAAAAGCGTCGCCCTGCGTATGTGGGACGAGACGCCCGCCGACACGACGGACAAAACCGACCACCGGCGCCCCTACGAAACCGTCGGCTTTGCCCTCGAAGGCGAGGCCACGCTCCACCTCGAAGGCCAGACGGTTACGCTGCGCGCCGGCGACGCGTGGCTCGTGCCCGCCGACGCCGCGCACCACTACGAAATCGAAAGCCACTTCAAGGCCGTCGAGGCCACGTCGCCCCCCGCGCACGTCGAGCATCGAGACCACGCCTGACGCCCCGCCGAAAAGCCCCTGCCCTTTGCCGCGCAGGGGCTTTTTTGGTTGCTTCAGGGCCGCTGCCGCCCTGACCTATATTTTGGCGTCCCGCCCCACCGCCAGCCCCGCGCGAAAGATGAAACGAAGGCAGTTTGTCCAGAACACCGCGCTGCTGGGAGGCTTGACGCTCGTGCATCCGCCGCATCTGGCGGGCTGGCTCCGGCAGGATGTTTTCCCCGACGTGCGCGTCCTCCCGGCCCAGCGGCACTTCACGAGTGCAGCCGTCGAAAGCGCCATCGCGGAGTTCAGGGCAAACGTCAAAGACGAAGAGCTGGGCTGGCTTTTCAACAACTGCTTCCCCAATACGCTGGACACGACGGTGTATTACAGCGAAGGGGAGGGCAAACCCCAAACCTACGTCATCACGGGCGACATAGACGCGATGTGGCTGCGCGATAGCTCGGCGCAGGTGTGGCCGTACCTCCGGTTTGCCGACAGGGACGAACGCCTCAAAAAACTCATCGCCGGCGTCGTCAACAAGCAGACACAGCTTATACTCAAAGATCCGTACGCCAACGCTTTCTACGACGATCCGCAAAAGACGGGCGAGTGGCAAAGCGACTTCACGGCCATGCAGCCGGGCGTACACGAGCGCAAGTACGAGATAGATTCGCTGTGCTATCCCATCCGGCTGGCATATGGCTACTGGAAAACCACGGGCGACACCAGTCCATTCGATGCCGACTGGCAACGCGCCATCAGAGCCACGTTGCAGGTATTCAAAGACCAGCAGCAGAAAAGCAGCGACAATCCCTACAAGTTTCAGCGGCAGACGGCAAACGCCACGGATACGCGCCCGGTGGGTGGCAAAGGGTATCCGGTGAATCCTGTCGGGCTGATCGCGTCAGCTTTTCGCCCCAGCGACGATGCCACGGTTTTCTCGTTTCTCATCCCCTCCAACTTTTTCGCCGTCGTGAGCCTCAACCAGGCTGCCGAAATGATGGAGAGGATTGCAAACGACGCCGATACCGCTGGTCAGCTCAGAAATCTCAGCGACGAAGTATCGCAAGCGCTGCGCGAATACGCCGTCGTCGAACACGCGCGGCATGGCAAAATCTATGCGTTCGAGGTGGATGGTTTCGGCAGCCACCTTTTGATGGACGACGCCAACATCCCCAGTCTTTTGTCGCTGCCGTACCTGGGCGCGGTGGACAGAGACGATTCCATCTACCAGAACACGCGCCAGTTCGTGCTTTCGCCCGATAACCCGTTTTACTTCGCGGGAACCGCGGCATCGGGTGTTGGCGGGCCGCACGTGGGCATGGACATGATCTGGCCGATGGCCATTACGATGCAGGGATTGACGAGTACCGATGCTGACGAAATCAGAAGGTGCATCAGGACACTCAAATCCACGCACGCGGGGACGGGCTTTATGCACGAGGCGTTCGACAAGGACAATCCCAACAACTTTACGCGGTCGTGGTTTGCGTGGGCGAATACGCTGTTTGGCGAGTTTCTGTGGGAAACCTACCAGACGCAGCCTGAGCTGCTGCGCTGACGGTGGCCCGCCTGCCCCGCACCGTCTGGATTCTGGGGGTCGTGTCGCTGCTGACCGACCTGGCGACGGACATGATTTTTCCGCTCCTGCCGGCGTTTCTCGTGGGCGTGCTGGGGGCGTCGGCGACGGGGTTGGGGCTGATCGAGGGCGTGGCCGAGGGCACGTCGGCGCTGCTGCGGCTCGTGTCGGGGCGGCTGGCGGATAGGCGGGGGCGACGCAAGGGGCTCGTCGTGTTCGGCTACGGGCTGTCGGGCCTGGTCAAGCCCCTGATGGCACTCGTGGTGGCGCCGTGGCAGGTGCTGGGCATCCGCTTCGCGGACCGGGTGGGCAAAGGCTTCCGGTCGGCCCCGCGCGATGCCCTGCTGGCGGCCAGTGCGACGCCCGAAAACCGGGGCCGCGTGTTCGGGCTGCACCGCGCCCTCGACACGGCGGGCGCCATTCTCGGCCCGCTCGCGGCCCTGGCCGTGCTGGCGCTCGCGCCGGGCCAGTACCGGCTGCTGTTCGGGCTGGCGGCGATTCCCGGCCTCGTCGCCCTCGGGCTGCTCGTCGTGGCCGTCCGCGAGCCCGAGACGCCCGTCGAGGCGCGTCCCCCCGCGACGTTTCGGGGCGACGTGCGGGCGCTGGGGAGGCCTTTCTACGGCGTGCTGGCCGTCGTGCTGCTGTTTACGCTGGGCAACTCGAGCGATGCCTTTGCCCTGCTGCGCGCCCAGCAGGTGGGCATCGCGCCGCCGCTGCTGCCGCTCGTGTGGCTGGGGTTCAACGTGATCTACACCGCCGTGGCCGCGTGGTCGGGCGGGTGGAGCGACCGCGCCGGGCGGCGCCGCGTGGTGGTGCTGGGGCTGGCGCTCTATGCCCTCGCGTACACGCTTTTCGGGCTGGCCGCCGCGCCGCCCGCCGTGCTGGCGGCTTTTGCCTTTTACGGCGTGTACTACGGCCTGACCGAAGGCGTGCTGCGCGCCACGGTGGCGGACGTGGTGCCTGTTGCGCTGCGCGGCACGGCCTACGGCGTGTACTACGCCACGACGGGGCTGGGCCTGTTTGCCGCCAGCCTCGCCGCGGGCGTGCTGTGGGACCGCGTGGGGCCGGGCGCGCCGTTTGGGATGGGCGCCGTGCTGGCCGCGCTGGCTGCCCTGCTCGCCCTCCGCTTTCTCCCTCGTCGCGCATGACCCCGCAACCCCTCGCCTGGTGGCAAACCGGCGTCGTCTATCAGATTTACCCGCGCTCTTTTGCCGACACGGATGGCGACGGCGTGGGCGACCTCGACGGCATCACCCGCCACCTCGACTACCTGACGGACACGCTGGGCGTGGACGCCATCTGGGTGTCGCCCTTCTACCCGTCGCCCATGCGCGATTTCGGCTACGACGTGGCCGATTACACCGACGTGGACCCGCTTTTCGGCAGTCTGGCCGCCTTCGACCACCTGCTGGCCCGGGCCCACGCCCGCGGCCTCAAAGTCATCATTGACTTCGTGCCCAACCACTCGTCCGACAGGCACCCGTGGTTCGTGGAAAGCCGCAGCAGCCGCCAGGCGCCGCGCCGCGACTGGTACGTGTGGCGCGACGCGGCGCCGGACGGCGGCCCGCCCAACAACTGGCTCAGCGTGTTCGGCGGCCCGGCGTGGACGTGGGACGCGGCGACGGGGCAGTACTACCTGCACTCGTTTCTCAGCAGCCAGCCCGACCTCGACTGGCGCAACCCCGCCGTCGAACGGGCCATGCACGACGTGATGCGCTTCTGGCTCGGGCGCGGCGTGGACGGCCTCCGCCTGGACGCCATCTACTTTATCGCCAAAGACCCCGCGCTGCGCGACAACCCGCCCAGCAGCCAGCGGGGCGCCTTCCACAAATCCTTTGGCGCCTACGACGCGCAGCAGCACCTCTACGACAAAAACCACCCCGACCTGCACGCCCTGCTGCGCCGGATGCGCGCCGTGGCCGACGAATACTCGACGCCCGAGCAGCCGCGCGTGCTCGTCGGCGAGGCGCACATCTACGACTTCGACAAGCTGGCGCGCTTTTACGGCGCCGCCCTCGACGAACTCCACCTGCCTTTCAACTTCTCGCTTCTCCAGGCTACGGGCGAGGCCGACTGGTTCCGGCGCACCGTGGCGGCGTTCGAGGCCGCGCTGCCGCCCGGCGCCTGGCCCAACTACGTGCTGGGCAACCACGACGAAACGCGCCTCGCCACGCGCTTCGGACCCGACCGGGCGCGCCTGCTGGCCATGCTGCTGCTGACGCTGCGCGGCACGCCGACGCTGTACTACGGCGACGAACTGGGCCTGGAGGAAGCCGCCATCCCGCCCGAGCAGCAGCAGGACCCGTGGGCGCGGCGCGAGCCCGCGCTGGGCCGCGACGGCTGCCGCACGCCCATGCCGTGGACGGGCGAAAGCGGCGCGGGCTTCTCGGACGCCGCGCCGTGGCTGCCCCTCAACCCCGACTTCCCGACGCGCAACGTGGCCGCGCAGCGGGCCGACCCGCACTCCCTGCTCAACCTGTACCGCGCGCTGCTGCGCCTGCGCCGCCGCCACCCCGCCCTCCACCGGGGCGACTACGCCGCTACCGACGGCGCGCCCGACGGCTGCTTCGTTTTCAACCGCAGCGCCGGCGGCGAGGCGCTGCGCATCGCCCTCAACTTCTCGGGCGCGCCGCAACGCTACGGCGGGGGCGATACCCTCCTGCTCTCCACCCACGCCGGCGCCCGCCCCGGCCTGCTGCGCCCTTTCGAGGGACACGTTGTAGGGAGACGTTGATTACGGCACGCCTATTTCACACGCATCACGCGGAGTAACGCGTAGTTCGTAGCCATCTTCGACGCGATAGGTACGATAAAGGTACATATCATCGTCAAACACCCTAGTCAAATTAGTAGGCATTACACGAATCTGACCATTCAATATGATAACAGCTTGATCTACATCTATAGCACTACTACCAGTCAATATTACGGAATCTCCACAAGAGTACATTGCTCCCCACCAACCATATGCCAAGAATGGAACTTGAAATACTTCATCATTTTCGATATCATATATATATTGATCCCTGTTTTGCAGATTATCTCTACCCAAAATAAATCTCCCCAAGTTATCCGATTGAGCAGCAGTAATCTTTCCTATTGACTTCACAGAACCTAAAAATCCTAGACGCACATCATACATTCTTATGCTATCGTCTCGGAAGCTGTATGAAACGATCTTAGTTCTACCATACCACATTTCTCTTCCAATTCCTATTAGCTCATTAGATATATCTAAACCGTGATATTTAATATAGGTTGAATCTCTCATAAATTTAGATATGACCTCTATCGTTTCATATTTTGACTGTCTCCATGAATAGTCTATCATACCATCGTCTTCGGGATTTTCCTTATTTATATAAATAAACTCGGGGTCATAAAACCCTGACCTAAGAACTCTTATATTGAACAATCCCGCATTTTTATGCATGGATATCACAATTTTATATTCATTATCATTTTTTATACACGAAATTCCATTTATTGACTCCTCCAAATTTAAACTATCAATGAGTCGTTGTTGACGATACATACGTAATTCATAGAAACCGTTTTTCGGAGCTGGCGAGGACCGCTCAAGAGTAACAAGCGTCGAGTCCTCATATGTGAAACAAGCGTCGTAAACAGGCTGTATGACTGCGTAAGCTCTATTTTCAAATATCGATTCATATTCCTCTTTAACCTGAAAACCATCTATATTGCAATTCAGAAAGCAATACAATAAAGCTAAATAAGATTTATAATTTTTATCTAACATATCCACATTGAATTGGAGGAGACGAAGACTCTCCAGTAGCAGATCCCTCCTCTGATTGACCGTTTAATGTCCATTTTCCATCAATCGTATTAGTCAATCTTAAACTAGTTGATATCTGGGGGTATGTGCATGATGTGCTGAGATTCAAGTTATATGAATCAAATTGGCCAAATGACTTATATTCATGAGTTCTATTTATTAGGACCCTTGGAGACATGGTCCTTGTGCTAGATAATTCTATACCTGCATTGAAACCTAGCGACTTTAGCGCTGCACTGATGGCTCCTGTATAGGTCACCTTTCCAATCGCATATACCTCTATAACATTTGCCTCATAGGAAGACTTGACTGATTTCATTCTCAACCATTCAAGATCAGCATAGCCATATGGGTTCATCTGGTAGCCGATTCTGGGGGTGAATCTATACTTTGAGCCCCCGCTCCCCTCTCTCACAGGGGTTGCCCTCCCAACATCAGCATTGGCTTGAATCGTGTAGCCTCCATTATCATTGGGCTCTCTTGGTAGAGTTGGGGTCCCAGGAAGCCAAGGATTATACGGATTAGCTGGTATGACCGGATCCGGATAGTAGTCGCAGACGACGCAAGTAATGGGTGCTGGTGGGCTGGGTGCTCCTCCGGATCCTGTCACAACCATAGCACAACTGAAATAGCTTCCGTACTCGGGATGTGCGATCATGTACGGTTCCTCCCCTTTCTCGCAATCCGGCACGTAGTATGGTAGTGGCATGCCAGGTTTCCACTGTACTCCTCCGCCTGCCCCTTTGCCTGATCCTGGCAGTAATCTATCAGCAGGCAGACCCACTGATGTCAGATACTCTGATATGAGATCGAAGCTGCCCGGGAGCACGATCTGCGTTGTGACGCGGCCTCTGGTAGTAGAGATGCTATATGTAATCATCGTAGGTTGCAGGTGCGCAACATGCTCGAAGGGAATCTGCGACAGGTCGAGTACCTGAACACTACCCCCTGTTTCGGACGTTTCGACTTTAAAGAAGGGAGTGCCCAGTTTGGCCGCAATCTCCTTCAAGTCTGATTGGGTCGGCACGCCACCTGCTTTGCTAAAAACCTCAACAAGCTGCTCCGCACGCTGCTGCTCCTCCTCGGTCACGTGATGAAGGTATGCCGCCTCTGTGTACATCAGCCCAATCCCTTGCATAGCATAGGACACACTATCACCAAGGTTAGCATTTCCACTGATAATTCGTTCGTTATAATCAACTACAATGGATCTAAGTTGATCAATCTGGTCAGCAGGAATCAAATGATATGGCGGATTATTTGCCTGATCACAGGCAACAAACATAACTGCCACAGCAAACAGAAGCATTGCCTGCGTTAGAGTTATAAAATACGCGAGTTTCATTGGTGTTTACCTCCTACTGAATTAGTCTTTACGACATACGATAGTTACATATTAACCTCGCGTCTTGATGTTTTTGCTTGATTATTTTGGAGTGTCAGGAGTCTTGTGTACGCGGCCGTCCCTGATGGACTTTCCGCTACACCCTGACTCCAATGGACATCCGACCGAAGATCCTCGACGAGCTGCTCGCAGCCACCGATGATCCGAACAAACTCTTCGGGGCCGACGGCCTCGTCTCGACACTCCCCGCCCGGCTCGCCCCGGCACGTCATCGAGGCCGAGTTCGACCAACGCCTCCACGCCTAGCGCGGCTGGGCGTCAAAACACGCGCAACGGGCGCACCAAGCGCCAGCGCCTCTCCGGCCGGAGCGCGCTCGACGTCTCGATGCCGCGCGACCGGGCAGCCACATTCGAGCCGCAACTCGTCCCGAAGTACCTCCGGCGGCTGCCCGACTTCGACGAGAAGGTGTTGCTGCTCTACAGCCGGGGCCTGTACATCCCGGGGCACCTCTGCGACCTCTACCAGACCGAGGTGAGCCCAGAGCTCATCTCGGAGGTGACTGGACGGTCTCGTCCCGCTCATCCAGACGTGGCAGGCCCGGCCCCTGGCCCCATGCTACGCGGCCCTGTTCCTCGACGCGCTCTTCGTCAAAGTCCGCGTGGAGGGCCGCGTTGAGGCCTGCCTGCTCATGACCGTGCTCGGACTCTCGCTCTCGGGCGAGAAGGAGGTGCTCGGGCTCTGGCTGACCAAGACCGAGAGCGCGCCGGCCTACGCACAGATCTTGCCCGAACTCGAGGCACGCGGTGTCGAGGAAGTAGTGGCGGCGACCGACGGGCGGACGAGGCGGCCAAGGCCATCTTCCCAGAGGCAGCGCACCAACATTGCCTTGTGCATCAGATGCGCTCCAGCCTGGCGCTGGTGGCCCACAGGGACCGCAAGGCCGCCGCGACAGCGCTGAAGGCGGTCTACCGCGCGCCGACCGAGGCTGACGCCGTAGTCCGTCTCGCCGAGACCGAGTGGGGCGGGCGCTATGGGGCCGTCTTCGCGTCGTGGCATCGGCACTGGCCGTCGCTGGTGGCCTTCTACGACTTCCCGGTCGGGCTGCGGTGCCTCCTCTACATCACAAACGCGGTTGAGGCAGTCCACCGGAGCTTCCGGCGTGCGCTGGGGCACCGCGGCGCACTGCCGAACGAGATGGCGCCACCGAAGCTGTGTTACGCGGTGGCCGAGCGTCTGGCGGAGAAGTGGACGCGAGCGATATCGAACTGGCCGCTGCTCCTGAATGAACTGCTCATGCGCAATCCCGACCGCTTCGAACTCTTTCTATACCTCATACAGGCTTCCTGGTACTCCCGATTATTTTGCAGCCTTGGCGTCCCGATATGCTGTGGGACTCATATTCATCACCCGCCTGAATGCTCTACAGAACACTTCATGTGAACTATAGCCCATAGCAAAGGCCACGCCTGCTACCGTAGTAGACGGGTCGAGAAGCATCTCACACGCCCGCTTCACTCGTGATAATTCGATCCACTGACGGATTGTGTACCCTGTTTCGCGCTTGAACCGAGCGCGGAGGTGTGATTTTCCAGGCGAAGCCTCCTGCTCAGCGCAGCCTGCGGTCAGATCCTCGTCCTCCAGATGATTTTCGACATACCTGAGAACACACAGGGTTGAATGGGAGAACTGTTGCATAGGGGGAGAGCTTCGTTGAGGATTTTTTATATCCTTTACTTGCCTTTTCCCAAAATTAGGGATGGCTCATACAAGATGCGCCAAAAACGACGATGCCCATCCGCAGATGCATACTACCAGCAGGAGCGTGATCTCTAACGATGTTATGATTAAGGGCGACACCCCGCCACTCTACCTCTCCTACAGCCCAGCCTCTTGCCCACCATGGAAACCCGGTTCAACTTTGCCCCCGACCAGTTCGACGCCCCCACGCAGGCGTGTATCAGAGCGTGCCTCGAATGCTTTGTGGCCTGCGAGGTGTGCGCGGCGGCGTGCCTGCGCGAAA
>CBDUCD010000046.1:0-13115 GCA_965365535.1 uncultured Rhodothermales bacterium
GCGGTTAGCGGGGAGCGATTGGAACGGGAGGGCGCGAAGGGAAGGCCGCGTCAGACATTTCGGCATCTACTTCTGAAATCCGACCTCCGAAACCCGGCCCTCAGGCGTCCCACGTCAGGATGTCCTGCTCGGTTTTGGGCTGGTCGCGGCACGTTTCGGCGCCCGGCAGCGGGTCTTTCTTCTCGGTGATGTTGTAGTCGGCCCACTGCTGCGACAGGTAGGCGTTCCACTGCGCGTAGTGCTCCCACTTGGCCGGCAGTTCGTCGTCGGCGTAGATGGCCTCGACGGGGCAGACGGGCACGCAGGCGTTGCAGTCGATGCACTCGTCGGGGTTGATGGCCAGAAAGTTGGGGCCTTCGTAGAAGCAGTCCACGGGGCACACTTCCACGCAGTCGGTGTGTTTGCAGTTGATGCAGGCTTCGGTGACGACGTAGGGCATAGGGCGTAGCGGTGGAGGGGGCGCAAGTTAGGCTGAGGGCGGGGGCGGCCCGGGCAGTTTAAACGTAGCTGCGCAAAAAGTTCGTGACCGTGGAAGCGTTCCCGGCGGGAATCAAGCGGGCGGCGCGCCCGGTTCGCCCCTTCACCTCTCACCCTTTCTGCCATGACCATTGCCCTTATCGCCCACGACGGCAAAAAAGACGAACTCATGCAGTTTGCCGCCGCCCACCGCGAGGTGCTCTCGCGCTTCAGCCTGGTGGCCACGGGCACCACGGGGCGCCTGCTCCAGGACAAGATCGGCCTCGAAGTGCACCGCTACCTTTCGGGGCCGCTCGGCGGCGACGTCGAGATTGCCGCCCGCGTCATCAAAGGCGACATCTCGGCGGTCTTCTTTTTCGTCGATCCCCTCGACAAGCACCCCCACGACCCCGACATCCAGACGCTGCTGCGGGCGTGCAACGTCCACAACGTGCCCCTGGCCACGAATACGGCCACGGCCCGCCTCATCCTCAGCCAGCACCGCTCCGTCGAGGCGCCGTAGCGGGTCGCGCGCATGGGTAAAGCCCTTGCAACACAGGTACTACGCCGGATCCGCGGCGGCGGCTGCCGGGTGAACCGCCCGTCACCAGCCTACCGAGGTTACCACGATGGATCATAAATCACCCGCCGAGCAGCAGGCGTCCGGCAACTGGAAACAGTTCAAAGGCAAACTCAAAGAAGCCTGGGGCGCCCTTACCGACGACGAGATGGATCAGTACGAGGGGCGGCGCGACCAGCTCGAAGGCCACCTGGAAGAAAAAACCGGCGAGGCCCGCGAAGACATCCGCCGCAAGCTCGACACGTTCTCGCGCGAACTCGAATACAAGTTCAACCGCTGACCCTAACCGCTGACGCCCTGGAAGCGCCCGTTCCGGCGTCAAGCGCAAGGCGCCCCTGAACTACTTCGGGGGCGCCTTTTTTGGTTGATATCTTGGGGCAACCTTCCCCTTTGCCCATGCGCGCCGTTCTGCTACTCGCCCTTGCCGCGTGCGCGATGCCCGCCCGCGCGCAGCCGTGCGACTCGGTCTCCTACTACAACAGCAGCCGGGCCTTTCTCTGGCCCCAGCCTTTTACGCACGTTCCGCAGACGTTCGAGGCGCAGGCGGTGCGCTTCACGGCGCCCGCCTACAGCGGCCCCGCGCGCCTCGACGCCATTGACGTGTACGTGGATCAGACCTCGCGCTCGCGGGACAACTTCAACGACACCCTCCGCGTCGCCTTTCTGCTGCCCGACGCCGACGGCAGGCCCGACCCGGCGGCCCCTGCCGGCGCGCCGTTCGACGTGGAGTTTGCCGAACTCACGCCCGGGCGCCTTAACCGGATCGCGCTGCCGCCCGCGAATGCCGTCCACCTGGGCGACGGGGTGCGCGACGTGTGGGTGGTGCTGGAGCTGATGCCGGCTGGCCTGCCCGACACGCTTGTGCTGGTGACGGGTCCTAAAACCGATCCGCCGCTGTTTCGCGCCGCCGCGCGCGTGGCCGGCGCGGGCTGGCGGATGCTGGCCGAGACGCAGTTTTCGGGCGAGTACAACTACCAGGTGGCCGCGCATTTCTGCGCGTCTGTGCAGTCTGCCGTGGCCGAAAGCCCCGGCGCGGGCCGCCTGCGCATCGAAGGCGTGGCGCCCCAGCCTGCCCGCGAAGGCGTGGTGGTAGCGTATGAAAACGACGGCGGCGGGGCTGCCAGCGCCGCGCTGTACGACGTACTCGGGCGCCGCGTGCGGCTGGTGGAAGTGCCGCCGGGCGCTACGCGCGTGCGCATCGAAACGGCGGGGCTGCCGGCGGGACTCTACCTCGTGCAGATCCGCGCGGGCGCGGGGCAGGCGTCCCACCCCGTCGTCGTGGCGCGCTAACCGTCCACCTCGAACGCCAGCCCGTCGTAGCCCACGCCGATGCCCGGCGGCAGGTCTGCTTCCACGGCGGCGTGGGCGGCGTTGTGCGACAGGTGGATGAAAAACGTCTGCCGCGCGCCCACGCGCTGCGCGATGGCCGCCGCCGCCCCGAACGTCAGGTGCGTGGGGTGCGGGTGGGGCCTGAGCGCACTCAGCACGAGCACGTCGAGGCCGCCCAGCAGCCCGAACGACGCCTCGGGGATGCGGCTCACGTCCGTCAGGTATGCAAAGGCGCCCACGCGGTAGCCGAGGATGGGGAGGGCGCCGTGGAAAACGGGGACGGGCTGCACCTGCACGCTGCCATGCCCCACGCGGGAGGCCACGCCAAAGGGCGCCTCGCCCACGCGGACGAGTTTCAGGTTGGGGGCGCCGGGGTACGAGGGCGGCCCGAAGGCGTACGGATACATCGCCTCGAGCACGTCGGCGGTGGGGGCGTTGGCAAAGCACGGCATGGCGCCCTGCCCGTCGAAGAGAAACGGCCGCAGGTCGTCCAGCCCGGCCACGTGGTCGAAGTGGTGGTGGGTGATAAGGACGGCATCAACGTGGCGGAGGCCGGCGCGGAGGGCCTGCTGCCGCAGGTCGGGGCCGGCGTCGAGCAGGAGGCGCACGCCGCCCGCCTCGACGTACGCGGCGCAGCGCAGCCTTTTGTCGCGCGCGTCGTCCGAAAGGCACACGGGGCACCCGCACCCGATGACGGGGACGCCCGTGGAGGTGCCCGTGCCCAGCAGCGTCACCTTCATGCGTCGGGCAGTTCGGGAGGCGGGGCCTGCCACGCCTTTTCGAGGGCGCGGCGCGTGGCAGGGCGCACGAACACCTCGTCAATGGGATACGGGCGCAGGCTCTGCGCCAGCATCGCCACGTGCACCTCGGCAGGAAACTGCTTGTTGAGGACGACAAACGCCTCGCCCTCGACCCGGCACGCCCCGCCCCGAAAGCGCCCGCGCTCGAAGCGCACCTGCACCCCGAAGTGGCGGGCCACGCCTTCGAGTTCACGCACGATCTGTTCGGGCTTCATGGGGGATGGAGATGGAGGCTGGCTGCAACGCGCACGCCCGGCCCCGGCTAAAACAGCAGGCCGGCGAAAAGGCCGTGGCTGTGGCCGCGGTAGTCGAAGAGTTTGCTGGTCTGATCGCCGCCGAAGACGCCTTCTGCCAGGTCCCACCGCTGAAGCTGGAAGCGGTAGCCCGCCACGACTCCAAAGCGGCGCGACAGGCGGGTGCGGGCGTCGGCCTCGAAAACGGCGCGGAGGGTGTAGCCCGGCGTGCCGTCGAAGGCGCGCGTGGCGATGGCGGCGCCGCCCATCAGGGCAGCCTGGGCGGCCACCCGCCCTGCCGCGCGCCGCACGCGGGCGCCGCCCAGCAGCCCCAGCGTCTGCACGTCGAAGTCGCCGAAGGAGCGGCCCTCGCGCTGCCGCACGCGGCGGTAGGCAAAGGCGAGCCGCAGGGGCGCGTCGAGCACGAGCCGCCCCTTTTTGCCCAGCGGCACGGCGCTGCCCACGCCCAGCTCCACGTCCAGCACGTCCACGCGCCCGGCAGGCGCCGTTGCCCGGCCGTAGGCCGCCTCGGCGCGCAGCCCTTCGCGCGCAAAGCCGACGCCCACCAGCGGCGTCTGGAAGTTGTAGGGTTTCAGGTCGGCCACGTAGCCCGTGTGGCGAAACGCGGCGCGTTGCACCCCTACCCAGAGGGCGCGGCCCGGCAGGGCGTCGGGGCCGGGCTGGGCGTGGACGGCCCCTGCCAGCAGCAGGCCGAGGGGTAGCAGCAGGAGGCGCACGTCAGTTCTCGGCAGCGTTGCCGGCGGACGCCTCGCCTCCCGGCGGCGCGCTTTCGCTTCCGCCCTTGCGGCGGCGGTTGCGCCCGCCCCGGCGACGCCGGCGCTTTTTGGGTTCGTCGGAGGGCGTGCCGTTGTCGGCAGGAGCGGCGGCGGCAGGCGCCTCGGCCTCCGGGGCCGAAGGAGCCGGGTTTTCAGGGGCGGGCTTTTTGGACCGGCGGCTGCGCGGCGGCTTGGGCGCCGCTTCGGGCGCGGCGCCTTCGGCGGGGGTGGCGGCGGGCTTGCGCTCGCCCCGGGGGCGGCGCGGGCGGGCGTCGGCGCTGCTTTTGTCCTCGCCCCGCTCGGCCCGGTTGGAGGCGCCGCCCCGCCGGGGCTTGTGCTCGCGCAGCGGTTCGCCCGTCTCACGCGGGCGGGCGGTGCGGGCCGGGGCGGCAGGCGCCTGGGCACGCCCCCTCTCGGGCGCGGGCGGCGCGGCGGAGGCCGGGGCCGCAGGCGCCGCAGCAGGCGCGGGCGTTTGCTCGGGACGGGGCGGCGGGGCGGGCGCCCCTGTCGGCGCGGGAAGGGGCGCCGCCTCGGCACCGGCGCCGGGCACGAAGACGAACTCGAAAGGATGCAGGCCCTCGTCCTCCTCGACGCGGATGCGCACCAGGTGGCGGAAGCTCCACCGCGTGGGCCAGTTGGGCACGCGCCGGTTCAGAAACGCCCCCAGAAAAGGATGGACGCGCAGGATGAGCGGGCTTTTGCCGCCGCCCGCCTTGTAGTCGGCCACGTGCTGGCCCATGCGCGTCACGAGCGCGTCGGGGGCTTCGCGCAGGCGGCTTTCGCGGCGCTCGCGCTCGGGGCGTGGCGCCGGCCGCGCGGCCACCTCGACGGGCAGAGGCGCGTCGGACGCCTTGCCCGGCGGGAGGTCGGGCGCCTCGCCAGCCTCCGTGCCGCCATCGCCGGCCACTTCTTCGAGGGTGTGCAGCGTGGTCAGGGCCGGGCGCAGGCGCTGCCGCGTAATCTGGAGCACGCCGAAATCGCTCATCGGCAAAAGCTTGGTCACGGCGCGGTCGTGGCGGAATTCCTTTTTGAACTCGTCATAGACCTTGCGGCGGTTTTTCTCGTCCCGCATGTCAATGAAATCCACGCACATGATGCCGCCCAGGTCGCGCAGCCGCATCTGCCGGGCAATGGCGCGGGCCGCCTCGAGGTTGACGCGCAGCGAGTTTTCCTCCTGCGACATGCCCTTGCCGCTGCGCCCCGAGTTCACGTCCACGACGTGCATGGCTTCGGTGCGCTCGAAAAACAGGTAGCCGCCGCAGGGCAGGTTCACGCGGCTCTCGAAGGCCGTCCGCACGGCGTTGTTGAGGCCCGTGGCCTCGAAAACGGGCTTGCTGCCCGTGTAGAGGTGGACGGACTCGGCCATGTGCGGCGCCACGGCCTGCACGTAGCTTTTGACGTTGCGGTACACCTTCGGGTCGTCAATGAGGATGCGGTCGTAGTCGTCCGAGAACAGGTCGCGGATAACGGACGACACCATGTTGACGTCCTCGTGGAGCGTGAGGGGCGGGCGCGGCTTGCCGACGAGTTTCTCCTCGATTTTGCGCCACTTCTCGACCAGCAGGCGCAGGTCGGTGTCCAGGTCGCGGGCTTTTTTGCCCTCGGCCTGCGTGCGCACGATCACGCCGAAGCCGTCGGGCACGAGGCTGCGGGCAAGGGCGCGCAGGCGGCGGCGCTCTTTGTAGGACGAGATTTTCTTGGACACGGCCACGTAGTCCGCGAGCGGCACGAGCACGAGAAAGCGCCCGGCCAGCGAGATGTCCGTCGAGACGCGGCTGCCCTTGGTGGAGATGGGCTCCTTGACGATTTTGACGATGATGCGCTGGTCGCGCTTGAGGCACTCCTCGGGCCGGTCCGTGGTGGCGATGGCGGGCAGGCGGGCCTTTTTGCCGACGGCGTGGGGGCGCGGCGCGTGGGCGCGGCGGCGGTGCCCGAACAGGTGGTCGAGGGCCTGCTCGAAGGTGCGGCCCTTGCCCTTGCGGGGCCGCTGCCGCACGCGGTGCCGCTTGACGCGCCCCAGCCGGATGCGCTGCTTGATGCGGATAGAAGCGATCTCGGGCTTGTCCTGCTCGGAAAAGGCGAGCAGTTGGGGCAGGTTATCCGTCAGGTCGGAGTAGTGCAGAAAGGCGTCCTGCTGCTGCCCGATGTCCACGAACGCTGCCCGGATGGAGGGCATCACTTTTTTGACCTTGCCCAGCATCACGTCGCCCAGCGTGCGTTCGTGCTGGGGCGTTTCGACGTGGAGTTCGGCTAGCTCGCCGTTTTCGACGAGGGCAATGCGCGTGGTGCCGTGCGCCTTGTCGGCGCTGATGACGATTTCTTTGGCCATGGTGGAGGCGCGTGGGGCGCCCGCCCGTGCCGCCCGTGAGCAGGCCCAGCGGCGCCACCGGGGGGCGCAGCGCGACAGGGCAACCGGCGTGCGGCCTCAGGCGGCGCGAGCCGCGCGCAGGGCGCGGGCTCGGGCGCAGCAGCAGGCACGCCCCCGCAGGGGCACGCCGCGCGGCGCGGGGCAAGGGCTACAGACAGGCTCAGGAGGCGCGGCAGGCGCCACCGTAGAAGGTGAAGAGAAAAAAGGGGCGCTGCCAGAACAGCCACAGGGCCGAGGAGCGCAGAAAAAAAACGCGACAACGTCTGGTCGGTCTGCCCAGCAAAGGGGCGCAGGGGGCCGAAAAAGGGGTGCAGCGGGCGCAGGCCCGGCGTCTGCAAAAGTAGCCCCTACACGCCCGGCATTACAACAGGATCCTGTGGAGACGCCGCCAGCCGCGTAGCTTGCCCCTCCCGGCCTACCCCAACTCCATGAAAACCAGAGGACAGATCGAAGCGGCCCTTACCGAGGCGTTTACGCGTTTCGAGCGCGACCACCTGGGGCGCGGCCCCCGCAGCGCCCGCTCGTTTCTGATGCAGGACATGGTGGTGGTGCGCCTCGCCGGCATTCTCAGCCCGGCGGAGCTGCTGCTCTGCCAGGAGCCCGGCGGCATTGACCTGCTCAAGCAGATCCGCCGCCGGCTTATCGAAAGCTGCGGCGCCCAGCTGTCCGCCCTCGTCCGCGAGGCGACGGGCGCCGAGGTCGTTTCGATGCACACCGACATCAGCGCGCGCACCGGGGAGCGCGTTTTTCTCTTTGCCCTCGACCGCTCGCTCGAGGCGCTTTTCGAAGCCAGCGGCCCGGGGAACCGCCCCGAAGGCGCGGGGTAGGCGGCGCCGAATTCGGAGCAGGGCGCCGTCCGCGCGGCCCCGCGCTACGAAGTCAACCTCCATAGCCACACGGCACACCCGCTACCCACACGCTCGCCGAGCGGGTGGTCAGATAGTAGGCCGGCATTCGACGCCCCGCGTCGCGTGTCGGCCTTTTCGTTTTCCCCCATCCCCAACCCATCTACACGCCATGCAGCACCCTGCCGCACCCCTCACCCACGACGCCCAGCCTGCCCTTGCAGACACCCGCACGCCCGTCACCATCGCCTATGGCGACGGCATCGGCCCCGAAATCATGGAGGCCACGCTGCGCATCCTCGACGCCGCCGGCGCGCCGCTCCGCTACGACGCCATCGAGGTGGGGCAGCGGTGCTACGAGCAAGGGCATACGTCGGGCATCGCGCCCGAAGCGTGGGAGGCCATCCGGCGCAACAAGGTGCTGCTCAAGGCGCCCATCACGACGCCGCAGGGCGGCGGCTACAAAAGCCTCAACGTGACCATCCGCAAGGCCCTCGGGCTTTTCGCCAATGTGCGCCCGTCCAAGTCGTACGCGCCGTTCGTGGCTTCGCCGCACCCCGCGCTCAACCTCGTCATCATCCGCGAAAACGAGGAAGACCTGTACGCCGGCATCGAGCACCAGCAGACGCCCGAGGTGACGCAGGTGCTCAAGCTCATCACGCGCCCCGGTACGGAGCGCATCGTGCGCTACGCCTTCGAGTACGCCCGCGCGTACGGTCGCCGCAAGGTGACGTGCATGACGAAGGACAACATCATGAAGCTCACCGACGGCCTGTTCCACCGCGTTTTCGACGAGGTGGCAAAGGAGTACCCGGACGTCGAGGCCGAGCACATGATCATTGACATCGGCGCGGCGCGCATGGCGGCCCAGCCCGAGCGCTTCGACGTGATCGTGACGCTGAACCTCTACGGCGACATCCTCTCCGACATCGCCTCGCAGGTGGCCGGCTCCGTCGGGCTGGCCGGCTCGGCCAACATTGGCGAAGAGGTGGCCATGTTCGAGGCCGTCCACGGCTCGGCGCCCGACATTGCCGGGCGCGGCGTGGCCAACCCGTCCGGCCTGCTCGTGGCCGCCACGCAGATGCTGGTGCACCTGGGACACGCCCGCGTGGCCGAGACGATCAAGAACGCGTGGCTGTGCACGCTCGAAAGCGGCCTCCATACGGCCGACATCTACCGCCCGGGCCTGAGCGCCCGCGAGGTGGGCACCGACGCCTTTGCCCGGGCCGTGGTGGACCGGCTGGGCGAAGTGCCGCGCCAGCTCGAGCCCGTGCACTACCGCGCCACGGGCATCCGCGTCCAGGCGTCGCCCACGCCCCCTGCCGTCAAGACCCTCGTGGGCGTGGACGTTTTCCTCGACTGGTCGCAGGCCGACCGCGACCCGGACAGGCTGGGCGGCGGCCTCGAAAGCGTGACGCCGGCGGGCTGGAAGCTCAAGATGATCACCAACCGCGGCGTAAAGGTGTACCCCGACGGCCTGCCCGAGACGTACCGCACCGACCACTGGCGCTGCCGCTTCGTGCCGGCGGCGGGCGAGGCCGTGGGCTACGGGCAGGTGCTCGACCTGCTGGGCGCCGTGCACGCGGGCGGCTACGAAGTCATCAAAACCGAGCACCTCTACGCCTTCGACGGGCGCCCGGCGTACTCGCTGGGTCAGGGCGAGTAGCGCCCCGTGCTCCACGCGGGCGTCCGGCTGCCCCGCCCCCGCCGGGCGCCCGCCTTTTTTCTCTCCGACCGCCTACCCTCATGCTACCCGCCCTGCCCGCCCTGCTGTCCGCCTCCGACTGCTACCTGATGCCCGAGCCCGCGCCGTACACGCCCGACGCGTTCGTGGCCGACGCCCGCGCCGCGCACGACCTCGCCCTGGACGCCGACGCCGACCTGGCGCTGCAACGCATCTGCGCCTACTTCTGGGCCACCTATGGCCAGGCCGAGGGGGGCCGCCGCTACCTCCGCTTTGGCGCCGTGCAGGCCGCCATTGCCGCGCACTGGGAGGCCATCGTGGCCACCGGACAGCAGGCGGCGGCGGAAAAGGGACACCTGGCGCCCGACCTGCTGGAGCGGCTGCTCGCGTGCCGCGTGCGTGTCAACCCGCGCACCCGCGAAGCGTGGATTGCGCCCGGCGAGGTGCAGGCCGCGCTGCGCCAGGCGGGCGGCGCCGTCGGGGCAGGCCAGGGCGGTGCGGTAACGTGTGCCGGGTGATACTTTTGGCCAGCCGCTGCGGCAACCGCGGGGGCGTTAACGGCTTCTTTGCAGCCTGCCCGCCGCCGGGCGGCACCGGCCCGGCGCTGCTGCGTTAAGAAACCGCTTTTCCCTATCGCCCCCGGGCAGCGCGCCTGCCCCCATGCTCCCGACCAGCCATTTTCATGCAGGACAACCCGACTTCCGCGCCCGCTCCCGAAGCGGCCCCCCAGCGTATCAAATCCCGCGGCCTCGAAGGCATCGTCGTCGTCGATACCGTGCTGTGCAAGATTGACGGGCAGAAAGGACTGCTCATCTACAACGGCTACGACATTGACGACCTCGCCTCGAACGCGTCGTTCGAGGAGGTGGCCTACCTGCTCTGGCACCAGCGGCTGCCCACGCAGGCCGAACTCGACGAACTCAACGCGCAGCTCCGGCAGGCCCGCGCCATCCCCGACGGCGTCGTCAACGTCCTGCGGCAGGCGCCTGCCGAGGCCAACCCCATGGCCGTGCTGCAAACCGCCGTCGCCAGCCTCGCCCTGTTCGACGACGAGGCGGACGACATGAGCGAGCCCGCCAACTACCGCAAGGCCATCCGGCTCACGGCGCGCATCCCCACCATCATTGCCGCCTACGACCGCATCCGCAAAGGGCTGGAGCCCATCGCGCCGCTCGACCGGGGCTCGACGGCCCACAACTTCGTGTACATGCTCAACGGCGAGGAGCCGGGCGAGAATGCCGAGCGCATTTTCGACGCCGCCCTCACGCTCCACGCCGAGCACGGCCTCAACGCGTCCACCTTTACGGCCCGCGTCATCGGCTCGACGCTGTCCGACATGTACAGCGCCATCGCCGGCGCCATCGGCGCCCTCAAAGGGCCGCTCCACGGCGGCGCCAACATCGAGGTGATGAAAATGCTGCTCGAGATTGACGAGCAGGGCGCCGACCCCGTGCAGTACGTCAAGGACAAGCTGGCGCGCAAGGAGAAGATCATGGGCTTCGGCCACCGCGTCTATAAAACGTTCGACCCGCGCGCCCGCATTCTGCGCGAGACGAGCGAAGACCTGGCCGAGGAGCGCGGCCAGCGCAAGTGGTACGACCTGTCGGTCAAAATCCTCGATACCGTCAAGGCCGAAAAGGGCCTCGACGCCAACGTGGACTTTTTCTCGGCCAGCGTCTATTACATGCTCGGCATCGACACCGACCTGTACACGCCCATTTTCGCCCTCGCGCGCATCACGGGCTGGACGGCCCACCTGATCGAGCAGTGGCAGGACAACCGCCTTATCCGCCCCTCCTCCGACTACGTGGGGCCTGTGGGCCTGACCGTCACCCCCATCGCCGAGCGGTAGGGTGGGCCGGGTCTCGAAAACAGAAAAGCCACGCCGGGCGTCCGGGGTGGCTTTTTTCGTCGGGGCGCTGCGCGGCGTCAGGCGAGTTCGAGCAGGTGGCCGAGCCCGGCGAGGAGTTTGAAGAGGTCGTAGTAGAGGTGGCCTTCCACGGCCTGGCCGCTGGCGTCGAAGTGCCACGTCTCGCACACGTCGAGCGAGAAGTGCTCGTGCGTGGCGGGCCACTCGCCCAGCGGACCGTCCTGCGTGCCCGCGAGCCGGTACATGGCCGTCACCCAGCCCGCGCCCTCGAGGTAGCGGGCGTCGCGCACCTGCACGTTCGAGGCGGTTTCGACGGTTTCGACGAGCCAGCGGTGGTAGCCCGCGCGCGAGGTGACGAGGCGCCCGCGCCCGTGGTCGGTGACGTGGGTGAGGGGGGCGACGAGCAGGGCCGCCCGGCTGTAGAGCCGCGCATTCCAGGCCGTGTGCGCATTCCGCACGGCTTCGCTGAGGGGAGTCATGGCAGTGGGGGGACTGCGGAGAGGAGGAGAACAGGGCGCCGGGGGGAGCCTGCGGTGGAGAAGCGATGCGCCAGAGGTGGCCCTCTTGTTGCGCCAGAAAATCTAAGCAGGAAAGGAGCAGGCGTAACAGGCCGTCCTTTGCTCAACCAGTGCTCAATGCTGTAACGGATTGCGTTTGCCGGGGTTGGCGCGGGCCTGCGCCTCTCTCGAAAAGGTCACACCGGAGGGGGCGAACGTCCGTTATTTTGCCGTCAACCGCGTTCCCCATCTCCCTCTACCCATGTCTGATACCCGCGAAGTCACCATCGCCTATGGCGACGGCATCGGCCCCGAAATCATGGAGGCCACGCTGCGCATCCTCGACGCCGCCGGCGCGCGGCTGCGCTACGACGCCATCGAAATAGGCGAAAAGGTGTACCTGAAGGGCGGCAAGACGGGCATCCCCGACGAGGCGTGGGACAGCCTCCACCGCACGCGCGTGCTGCTGAAAGCGCCCATCACGACGCCGCAGGGCGGGGGCTACAAAAGCCTCAACGTGACGCTGCGCAAAAGCCTGTCCATGTTTGCGAATGTGCGGCCCGTAAAGGCCTACGCGCCGTTCGTGCAGACGCCCTACCCGCTTCTCGACATCGTGATCGTGCGCGAAAACGAGGAGGACCTGTACGCCGGCATCGAATACCAGCAGAGCGACGAAGTCGTGCAGTCGCTCAAAATCGTCTCGCGGCCCGGCTCGGAGCGCATCATCCGCTACGCCTTTGAATACGCCTGCCTCTACGGGCGCCGCAAGGTGACGTGCATGACGAAGGACAACATCATGAAGCAGTCCGACGGGCTGTTCCACCGCGTCTTCAACGAGGTGGCAAAGGAGTACCCGGACATCGAGGCCGACCACAAAATCATTGACATCGGCTCGGCCCTCGTCGCCGCGCGCCCCGAGCGGCTCGACGTGGTGGTGACGCTCAATCTCTACGGCGACATCATCTCGGACATCGCCGCCGAGGTGGCCGGGTCGGTCGGGCTGGGCGGCTCCTCTAACGTGGGCGAGGATTTCGCCATGTTCGAGGCCATCCACGGCTCGGCGCCCGACATCGCGGGGCAGGGCATCGCCAACCCGTCGGGGCTTCTGGGCGGCGCGATCCTGATGCTCGTCCACGTGGGGCAGGCCGACGTGGCCGAAAAGGTGCGCAACGCGTGGCTCAAGACCATCGAGGACGGCGTCCACACCGCCGACATTTTCCGCCCGCAGGTTTCGACGCAGAAGGTGGGCACACAGGCTTTTGCCGACGCCGTCATCGCGCGGCTCGGGCAGCAGCCGCACATGCTCGCGCCCGCGCACTACGGCGCGCAGCGCGCCATGAAGCTGGGCCTCACGCCCCGGACGCGCCGCGAAAAGGCGCTCGTGGGCGTGGACGTTTTCCTCGACTGGGACGAGGCCGGGCGCGACCCGGGCGTGCTGGGGCCGCGCGTCGAAAAAGCGGCGACGGAGGCCCTGCCCCTCGGGCAGATCACCAACCGGGGCGTGCTCGTCTATCCCGACGCCGACACGCAGCCTTTCTGCACCGACAACTGGCGCTGCCGCTTTGCCGCGCCCGACGGCGGCACCGCCACCCACCGCGACGTGATCGCGCTGCTCGAACGCCTGGACGCCGCCGGGCTGGACGTGATCAAAACCGAACACCTCTACACCTTCGACGG
>CBDUCD010000047.1:0-13058 GCA_965365535.1 uncultured Rhodothermales bacterium
GCCGTGGGCTCGCCCGCCTCGCCGAACAGGTCGGCGGCGACGCGGGCGCCGCCCCGGTCGCCGCTGAGGACGTGGACGAGCGAGTCGCCCTCGAAGGTCGCCATGTAGGGCGCCCGCAGCCGGACGCGCATCTTTTCGCCGTCGCTCACGGCGAGCCGCACCTGCCACGCCTCGCGCGTGGGCACGGCGTGCAGCGTGTCGGGGGCCGCGACGGGGGCGTCGGCGGGGCGGCGGCTGCACCCCCCGGCGACGAGCAGCAGCAGCAGCAATGCCCTCATCGGGGCGCGAGGGTCAGCGTCTCGCCCGGACGCGCCAGGCCGCGCGCCGCCCGCACGGCAGGGCCGGTGCCCCGCAGCCACGTCTCGAAATGGGCCAGCACGCTTTCCAGTTCGTCCTCCGATGCCGCCTCGATGCTGCTGTACACGACAGCCGCCACGCGCCGCGTCTCGCCCGTCGTTTTGGTGGCCAGGCTGTCCTTCACGGGGTTGACGATGGGCGCGTCGTCCGCGCTGCGGCAGCCGACGATGAGGTCGTCGAGGGCGATTTCCTGGCCTCCGCCGTTGAACACGTACGCCTCGCCCGCGCGCCCCAGCCGGAACGTGAAATCCTCCGCCCCGGCGCGCTCCACGTCCCACAGCGAGATGGGCAGCAGGTGCTCGATGCACAGCGCGTTGCACACGTCCACGGGCGCGCTGATGCGGGGAAACTGGCCTTCGGCGGCGGTGCGGAGGAGGTATTCCGTGGCGGGCTTGGCGCGTCCCGTGGGTTTGTAGGCGCCGTTGCGCAGCAGGCCGCGGATGGCCGCGCGCCGCCCTTCGAGACCTTCCGGCAGCGCGTGCTGCCGCGCCCGGCACAGCGCGTCGAGAAAGGCGTCGAAGCCCGGCGGCACGCGCGTGCCCTCGACGCCCTCGGCCACGACAAAGCCCAGCCGGGCGTCGGGGCGGGGCACGTGGTGGGTGAAATGGTACATCGGGCGAAGATAGCGTGGAGGGCCGGCGGGGCCGGGGCGCCCTGCAACCCGGGCAGGCCGGGCCGGGTTCGGCAGGCCATGCCTACCATGCGCGCCTTTTCCCGCTTTACCTGGATCGCCCTCGGGCTGGCCATCGCCTTCACGGTGGGCGTCATCGCGGCGCAGTGGATGCGGCTGCCACGCATCACCGAGGAGGAAGTGCGGCAAACGGTGCTGACGACGATAGAGCGCGAGGCGCCCGCCTCGTTTCTCGTCACGGGCACGCTCGACCTGACGGCCACCGTGACGATGCAGAGCGAGAAAACCTTGCTGCCCGGCGTGCTCAACCTCGACCTGGGCACGACGACGGCGACCGTCCGGGCGCCGGGACGCGCCACGTACGGCTTCGACGTGCGCCGCCTGCGGCCCGAGCACGTCCGGCTGGAAGGCGACACACTTGTCGTCGTGACCATTCCCGCTCTCGAAGTGCTGAGCGTCGAGCCCGACCTGGGGCGGCTGGACGTGCAGACCGACGTGGGCTGGGCGCGCCTCGAATCCAGCAGCGGCAAGCGGATGGAGCGGGCGGCCCTGGCCCGCCTCAACAGCGCGATGCGCCAGCAGGCCCGCGCCCACGTCGCCGGGCCGGCCCTCGAGCCGCGCCGCAACACGGCCCGCGCCATCCGGGCGATGCTCGGGCCTGCCTTTGCCCTCACGGGCCACGGCGACCTCCAGTTTGCCTTCCAGCTCGCCCCCGACCTGGTGATGCGGGGCGAGGAGTAGCGGCGCGTGCCTTTCAATCTTTTCTGAAACCCCGCCCCACGGGGGTTCGTTGGCCTTTTTACACCTGCCCTGCCGCCCATGCGTGCCGCCCCCGACGCCTACTTTGCCGACACGCCCGCCGGGCTGTTCACGGCGGCGGGCCTGTGGTACCGCACGCGCGAGGCCGACCTGAAAAAGTTCGCCGCGCCCGCCCTCGCCGGCGACAACCTGCGCCCGCTGCTCGAAAACGCCGACCGGCTCGTGGGCCTGCCGCGCACCTCCGCGCTCTGGGCAGCGCCCCTGCTGCTGCTCGTGCTGCCCTGGACGTGGGCCGCCGCCGCCACGCTGGCGCTCGTCGCCGCGCTGACGCTGGTGCTGCCGGCCCTCGCCAACCCGACACTCGCGCGCGTGCTGCGCCCGCTCGACCCGCCCCTCGGGCAGATGCTGCTCAACGTGTTCGTGCTGAGCCTGCTGGCGGCGCAGAATCGCTACGCCGCCGTGTGGACGGGGCTGGCCCTTTTCGTGGTGCTGCGCTGGGGGCTGCTGACGTACGCGCTGCGCCCCCTCGCCAACCATCTCTACGCCCCCGGCCTCGCCGACCGCGTGCTGCGCGCCCTCGTGGTGCGGACGGCGCTGCAACGGGGCGTCGCCCTTCCCGAAATACAGGCGATGGAAACGTCGCTGCTGAACACGCTGCACCGCCGATGACGACGACGCTCCTCCTGGCCCGCCACGGCGAGACGGATTACAACCGCCAGTCCATCGTGCAGGGGCGGCGCATCAACAGCGCGCTCAACGCCACGGGGCGCGCCCAGGCGCGGGCGCTCGCCGACCGGCTGCGCGACACGCCGCTCGACCGCATTTTCGCCAGCACGCAGACGCGCGCCCTCGAAACGGCGGGCGCCGTGGCCTGCTACCACCCGGACGTAGCCATCGAAAAGATGCGCGACCTGGAGGAGATGTCGTGGGGCGTACTCGAAGGCGAGCCTTCCAGCGACCACACGCGCGAGGTGTTCGGCGGCATCTACCGCCGCTGGCAGTCGGGCGATTACGCGGCGCGCGTGCCCGAGGGCGAGTCCATCCTCGAAGTGCAGGCGCGGGCGCTGCGGGCCTACGCCCACATTCTCGACCGGACGCGCGGCGGCACGGCCCTCGTCGTGGCGCACGGGCGGCTGCTGCGGGTGCTGCTGGCGAGTGTGCTGCCCGGCTACGGCCTCGCCCGGATGCAGGACATCAAGCACGCCAACACGTCGCTCAACAAACTCGTCGTGGACGTGGAGGGGCAGGCGAGGGCCGATTTGCTCAACTGCACCGCGCACCTCGAAATGGTGACGGACAACCTGGTGGAATAGTGGCCGAGCCGCTTTCCATACCCCTTTCGCGCCTGCCCGCGCGCGCCCTCGAAAAGCTGGCGCGGCAGGTGGACGCCGTGCTGCGCCAGCCCTCGCGGGCGGCGTACCGGCGCGTCGTCGAGGCCGTGCCCGCTGCCAGTCCGCTCGCGTGGCTTGCCGCCCAGGCCGGGCAGCCGCGCTTTTACTGGCACGCCCGGGGCGAGGCCGCGTCGGTGGCAGCACTGGGATCGGCGGGGGGCGTCGTGGCCCGCGCCTTCAGCCTCGACGCCGTGGCAGCGGCGCTCGACGCGCTCGGGCCGGAGGCGCGCCTGTTCGGCGGCACCCGCTTCGACGCGCACCGCGCGCCCGACGGCTCGTGGACGGCCTCGGACGCGGTGCGTTTTACCCTGCCCCGCATCACCTTCGAGCAAGACGAAAACGGCGAGGCCCGGCTGGCCGTCCACCTGCGCCCCGCCGCCGACCGTCCGCGCCGCGCCGCGCTCGTGGCGATGGTGGAAAGCCTGGCGGCGCCCGCACCCCTTGCCCGGATGTCGCTGCCCGTCCCGCTTTCGCGCGAGGATTTGCCCGACCGGCAGGGCTGGGCGCGGCAGGTGACGGCGGCCCTCGCCGCCTGCGCGTCGGGCGCGCTGGACAAGGTGGTGCTGGCGCGGCGCGTCACGTTTGGCTTTCCCGCTCCCCTCGACGCCTTTGCCCTGCTGCACCGGCTCGAAGGGGCCACGCCCGGCTGCTTCCACTTTCTCACCGAGCACGCGCCGCGCGCCGCCTTTGTGGGCGCCTCGCCCGAGCGGCTGTTCCGGCTCGAAGGCGGGCGCGTCGAGAGCGAGGCCATTGCCGGCACGCGGCCCCGCAGCCCCCTCGCCCGCCACGACGCCCGCCTGCGCGACGAGCTCATGGGCAGCGACAAAGACCGCCGCGAACACGACTACGTCCGCCACTTTCTCCACGACGCCCTCGCGCCCCTCACGACGGGCCTGCTGCTCGACGCCCTGCCGCAGGAGATGACGCTGGCACGCGGGCGCCACCTGCGCTCGCGCGTGCGGGCCGAGGTGCGGGCGGGCGTCGGCCCCCTCGACCTGCTGGCGGCCCTCCACCCGACGCCCGCCGTCGGCGGCACGCCCACGCCCGCCGCCCTCGATTTCATCCGCCACGCCGAACCCTTCGACCGGGGGCGGTACGCGGCGCCCGTGGGCTGGGTGTCGCAAAACGCCGCCGAGTTTGCCGTCGGCATCCGGTCGGGGCGCGTCGAGGGCGACCGGCTCGCGCTCTACTCGGGCGCGGGCATCGTCGAGGGGTCGGATGCCCCGAGCGAGTGGGACGAGATCGAAGGCAAAATCGCCGACTTCGTGTCCGTCCTCGGCCTCGACCCGCGGGTCGGCGGCGTCTGAAAAAGGGCGCTGGGGGGCCGTGCGTTGAGAAATGGCGAAGCGTTTCTCCGCTGGAACCCGCGATGGGCCGGGGTGTAGAGCGCGCCAAAGGGCAAGTCCTGTACGACCAGCTCCCTCTGAATCCCGCCAGGGCCGGAAGGCAGCAACGGTAGGAGGTCGATGCGGTGCGATGCAGGTCGCTTGCCCTTTTTCTATTGGGGGTAGCCGAAGGCGCGCACGCGCAGTCTGCTGCCCCGCAGTGGTATCTTCAAGGCCCTCACCGCCGCACTTTCCCATGCCTTACCCGCTTTTGATGGCCGCGCCGCAGGCCGCCCCCGCCAGCAACCCGCTGGTCACGTTTCTGCCGCTCGTCCTCGTTTTCGTCGTCTTCTGGTTTTTCATCATCCGCCCGCAGCGCAAGCGCGACGCGGATCGCAAAAACATGATCGCCGCCGTCAAAAAGGGCGACAAGATTCTGACCATCGGCGGCCTGCACGCAACCGTGCAGCAGGTGGACGAAACGACCGTCCTCGCGCAGATTGATACCAACACCAAGGTGCGGCTCGAAAAAAGCGCCATCGCCTCCATCCCGACCTGACGCGCCGGGCACGCGATGGGCTGAACCGGCCCCGGTGCCCGACGTTGCCGGCGCAGACCGACCCGCACCTGCCATGGCTGCCAGCCCCCTTTCCGCCGACGCCCCGTTTGCTTTCGACACGATAGAAAGCGCCCTGGCCGCTATCCGGGCGGGGCAGTTCGTGATCGTCGTGGACGACGAAGACCGCGAAAACGAGGGCGACTTTATCGCGGCGGCCGAGAAGATCACCCCCGAGATGGTCAACTTCATGGCCAGCCGGGGGCGCGGACTCATCTGCGTGCCCCTCACGCGCGAGCGCGCCGTCGAGCTCGACCTCGACATGATGACGCCCGCCAACTCGTCGCTTTTCGACACGCCGTTCACCGTTTCCGTTGACTACCGGCACGGCACCACGACGGGCATCTCGGCGGCCGACCGCGCCCGCACCATCCAGGCCCTCGCCGACCCCGCCACGCGCCCTTCCGACCTGGCGCGGCCCGGCCACATCTTCCCGCTCCGCGCCCAGGCCGGCGGCGTGCTCCGCCGCACCGGCCACACCGAGGCCGCCGTGGACCTGGTGCGCCTGGCCGGCTGCCGCCCCACGGGCGTGCTCGTCGAAATCCTCAACGACGACGGCACGATGGCGCGCGTGCCCGACCTGATGCGCATCGCGCGCGAGCACGGCCTGAAAGTCGTCACCATCAAAGACCTCATCGCCTACCGGATGCAGACCGAGACGCTCGTGCAGCGCGCCGTCGAGGTGCAGATGCCCACGCGCTTTGGCGACTTCCGACTCGTCGCCTACGAGGAAAAGCTGACGGGCGACGTGCACCTTGCCCTCGTAAAAGGCACCTGGACGGAGGACGAACCCGTCCTCGTGCGCGTTCACTCGCAGTGCGTGACGGGCGACATTTTCGGGTCGAAAAGGTGCGACTGTGGCGACCAGCTGGCAGCGGCCATGCGGCAGGTGGAGGGTGAGGGGCGCGGCGTGGTGCTTTACATGAAGCAGGAAGGGCGCGGCATCGGGCTGCTCAACAAGCTCCGCGCCTACAAGCTGCAAGAAGCCGGCCTGGACACCGTCGAGGCGAACGAGGCGCTGGGCTTCAAGATGGACCTGCGCGACTACGGCATCGGCTGCCAGATTCTGCGCGACCTGGGCATCCGCCGCCTCCGGCTGATGACCAACAACCCGACAAAGCGCATCGGGCTGGGCGGCTACGGACTCGAAATCGTGGACCGCGTGCCCGTCGAGGCCACTCCCAACGAGTCGAATATGCGCTACCTGCGCACCAAGCGCGACCGCATGGGCCACCTCCTCGGCGGCCTCGACGCCCACGACGACGAAGCCCTCACGTCCATCCTTTAGGCGCGGGCGTTACGGCCCCATCACGACGCGAACGTGCTGCTCGCCCTCGCGGGCCAGCCGCAACCGGGCGCTGCCCCCTTCCACCTCGACGCCCGCCCCCTCGGCCTCTACGACGCGGGCGGCGCGCTTTTCGGGGTTCTCGACCTGGACGCGCACGACGGGGCCTCCGGGCAGGCGCAGCGTGGCCGTGAAGCCGGGCCACGCGTCGGGGATGCAGGGCTGGATGCGCAGGTGCGTGCCCCCTTCCAGGCGCAGCCCGAGGATGCTTTCGACGCCGACGCGGTACATCCACCCCGCCGAGCCGGTGTACCACGTCCAGCCGCCGCGCCCCACGTGGGGCGCCACGCCGTACACGTCGGCGGCGACGACGTACGGCTCGGCTTTGTAGATGTCGGCGCCTTTGCGCGTGGCGGTGTGGGCGACGGGGCTGAGCATCTCTAAAAGGGGCGCGGCGCGGTTGCAGCGGCCTGCCTGGGCAAAGGCGCGCACGGCCCACATGGCCGCGTGGGTGTACTGGCCGCCGTTTTCGCGCACGCCGGGCAGGTAGCCTTTGATGTAGCCGGGGTCGTGGGGCGTCTGGTCGAAGGCGGGGGTGAGCAGGCGGATGATGCCGGCCTGCCCGTCCACCAGGCGCGCTTCGAGGGCGTCGAGGGCCTGCCGGGCGCGCTCGGGCGGGGCGGCGCCGCTGAGCACGGCCCACGCCTGGGCAAGCGCGTCAATCTGGCACTCGTCGTTCTGGTGCGAGCCCAGGGGCGCGCCGTTGTCGTAGTAGGCGCGGCGGTACCAGGCGCCGTCCCACCCGCCACTGTCGGCGTTGAGGCGGCGGAGCAGGTGTTCGCGGTAGTCGCGGTAGCGGCGGGCGCGATCCCCATCGCCGCGCGCCTCCACGAAGGGCAGCCACCGCCCCAGGATGTCGTAGAGGAAAAAGCCGAGCCAGACGCTTTCGCCGCGCCCTTCGCGGCCCACGCGGTTCATGCCGTCGTTCCAGTCGCCGACGCCCATGAGGGGCAGGCCGTGGGCGCCCTGCGTCAGCGAGCGGTCGAGGGCGCGGCAGGCGTGCTCGTACAGCGTGGCCGTCTCCGCCAGGCGCGTGGGGACGAGAAACACCTCGTCTTCGCCCTTTTCGAGGGGAGGCGCCTCGACAAACGGCGCCTTTTCGTCCAGCACGGCGCCGTCGCCCGTGGCTTCGACGTAGTGGGCGGCGAGGAGGGGCAGCCACAGCAGGTCGTCCGAAAAGCGGGTGCGCATCCCTTTCGAGAGGGGCGGGTGCCACCAGTGCAGCACGTCGCCCTCGGGAAACTGGTGGGCGGCGTGGAGCAGGAGCTGGCTGCGGGCGCGCTCGGGCAGCGCGAACAGGAGGGCCGACGAGTCCTGGAGCTGGTCGCGGAAGCCATACGCGCCGCCGCTCTGGTAAAACGCCGACCGGGCGAGAATGCGGCAGGCGAGGTTCTGGTAGAGGAGCCAGCCGTTGAGCATGAGGTCGAGTTCGGGCGCGGGCGTCTCGACGTGGACGGCGCCGGCCAGCCCCTGCCAGTACGTGACGGCGGCATCGCGGGCGGTGCGGCGGGCGGCGGCAGGGGCGAGGTCGGCGGCGGTGCGGGCGGCGGAGGCGTCCGTCTCGGCTTCGCCCAGCACCCACGCGCCCTGCCACGTCTCGCCGGGGGCGAGGGTGAAAAGGCGGGCGTGGGCAAAACACGGATCGCCGGGGATGCCCGTGTCGCCGTCGAGGGGGTGGCTGTGGGTGACGGCGAGAGGTGCTTCTTCGCTGCCGCCCGGTCCCACGAAATGCGGGCGCCAGGTGGTGTGCGACGCCTCGCCCGCGCCGTGGAGGGCGGAAAAGGCGACGCGGTGGGCAAACTCGCCGCGCGCCGGGTTGTGGGCGAAAAGGGTGTCGCCCTCGGCCCACGTCTCCACGTGCGGCGCCGTCACGTGCGGCAGCACGCCCAGCACCAGCCGGTTGTAGGCGAAAACGGTCAGCCGGCGCGGCGCACTGCCCGTGTTGGTGATGGTGATCTCGGCCACGCGGGCGCAGGCGTCGGGCGCGACGCTTACCTCGACGCGCTGGTCGAGGCCGCCGTACTGCGTTTCGTAGCGCGTAAAGCCCCAGCCGTGCGTGACGGCGTGCCAGGCGGGCAGGCCGGCGGGGCCGGGCGTGAGCGACCAGTACGCGCCGGCACTTTCGTCGCGGGCAAAAAGCCATTCGCCCGGCGGGTCGGTGACGGGGTCGTTGGCCCAGGGCGACAGGCGGTTTTCGCGGCTGTTGACGCTCCACGAGTTCACGATGCCCTGCTCGGACACGATGCAGCCCACGTGCTCGCTGGCGAGGACGTTTGTCCACGGCAGCGGCGGCAGGTGGCGCCCGGGAAACACGCGGATGCGGTAGGCGCGGCCCCCGTCGGCAAAGCCGCCGTAGCCATTGTCGAACAGCAGCTCGTCGGCGGGGCGGGGCGTCTCGTCGGCGGGCCAGACGGCGGCGGCGGGCTGGAAACGGGGCGCGGCAGGCGACGCTTTCTCGAACACGCGCTCGACGGGGCCGCGCGTGGCCTTGAGCACGCCGTCGGCGCGGGCGCCGGACAGGCAGGGGAAAAGGGCGGCGAGGGCGTGGACGCGCGAGGCGCCGGCGGCGGTGCAGGCCGTCAGGGCCACGCTGGCGCCCGGCGTGACCTCGACGGTCCGCCGCAGCGCCGCCACGGGGTCGAGCACGGCGCCCGCCGTCTGGCCCAGCGGCCCGGCCAGGCCCTGCGGGTTGCGGCGGCTGCGCCCGCGCCCCAGAAACAGCATCCGGTCGGTCCCCCAGTCGGGCGGCGCGTCCAGCCCGCTGTCGGGCACGAGGGTGTGGGCAACGGCGAGCGGCGTGTCGTCGGGGCTGCGCAGGCGCCGCTCGGCGACAATGGCCTGGAGGCTGGCCTCGTAATCCGTCTGCACGAACAGCTTGGAAAACGCCGGGTGGCCCCGGTCGGCGTCGGGGGTGTTGAGGACGAACTCGGCGTACGTCGTCACCTCCAGTTGGCGCGGGCGGGCGCCCGTATTGGTGAGCACGAGGCGGCGCACCTCGCACGGCGTCTGGGGCGAGAGGGCAACCGTCAGGCGGAAGGCGATGCCGTCCTGCTCGCCCTCGAAAACGGCCTGCTGCGTGCGGAACGTCACGCGGGCGGCGTCGCGGTTGGGCTGCCACCAGACGCCCGTGCGGGCATCGCGGACGTAGAGTTCGATGCCGTCGGCGTCTGTCGTGGCGTCGGGGGTGTAGCGCGTCAGGGCGAGGCCGCCCCAGGCCGCGTAGCCGCCGCCGCCGGGCGTCACGAGCGTCTCGAAGGGGCCGTTGGAAAGCAGCAGCGGGGCGCCTGCCAGGGCGCGCTCGGGCATGGTCATGGGCGGGTGTTTCAGGAGTCAGTAGAGGAAATCGACGCGGGTGGGCAGCGCGCCAAGCCGGAGGGTGCCGTCGGCGTCGAGGGCGGCGCGCTGACCGTCGGCAAGGGCCGACGTGGGGGCGCCGGGCGGGCGCAGCACGACGCCGCCGGGCGGCATCCGCAGGCCCGCCCTGAACTGGAACGTCAGCACATCGCCCACGCGGGCGGCGCGGTACGAAAGCGGCCCCCACCAGGTGTGGAGCCCTTCCACCTGCACGCCGCCGGGCGCCGCCAGCCACGACGCCCGCAGGCCCGCGCCCACGACGAGCGCGTCGCGGTTTTCGTCCTCGTAGGCGAACAGGTCGAGGGCCGACCGCATGAAATCGCTGCCCACCCACGTGTGCGGCATGTCGCCGATAAAGCGCGGCGCCGACGCATCGCGCCAGACGACTTCGGCCCAGTGGCGCCACCCGATGGGGCGGCGGTCGCGCATGAAATAGTCGAACACGGCGCGCGCGTCGTCGCGGCGGCCCATGCGGACCAGCGTGCCGGCGACGCGCCATTCGTAGGGCGTGTAGTTTTCCCACGCCTGGGTGCCATCGCGGCGGGCGCGGAAAAAGTCCATGTACCGGCTGAACGTCGCGTCGAGGGCGCCGGGCAACAGGTCGGGCTCGCCGGCGGGCGAGACGAGCGTCGTCGTCGAGGTCGCGTCGAAGTCGCCCAGTTCGACCGAGCCGGGCAGATACGCGATGCCCTCTTTTTCCATCGCTAGCTGGTAGGCGCGTTTCAGCGTCGCGCGGAAGGTGTCGGCGCGCAGCGCGAAGGCGTCGGCGTCGGGGCGATCCAGCCAGCGCGCCAGGAAGGCGGCGTCTTTGTAGCCTTTGAGGGCAAAGGCGTAGTCCCAGAACGAGTGCATGGGGCGGGCCGAATAGCCCTCGTGCGAGATGGAGGCGGGCAGCAGGTCGTAGTAGGCGCGGAGCGTGTCGCGGGTGTATTCGGGCAGGCGGTGCGTTGCGCGCAGCGTGTCCATGTAGGCGATGGCCTTTTCGACGTGCGGCCACATGCGCCGGGCGAACAGGGTGTCCTGGGTAAAGCGCACGTACTCGGCGATGCCGTAGATGAGCTGGCCGTGGCTGTCGTTTTCGGGGACGCTGTCGGCGCCCAGCCGCCCGACGCAGCACGGCACCTTGCCCCCGGCCTGCTGGTGGGGGGCGTACCATTCGAGAAAAGCGCGCACCTCGTCCCACAGGCCCAGCCGCAACAGGGCGGCACTCGTCAGCGAGCCGTCGCGGATCCACGAGCGGTCGTAGGAGCGGCTGCCGGGCTGGATGCCCGCCCCGTCCTGGTTGACGAGCACGTAGGCGAGGTTGGCGCGGACGGTGGCGACGAGGTCGGCGTCGGGAATGTCGAGCCGGACGCGGTCGAGGCGGCGGTGCCAGCGGGCGCGGGCGCTGTCGAGGGCGGACGCGGCGTGGCGCGGCAGCCGCGCCGTCGCGCTGTCGAGATCGAGGGGGAGGGAGAAAAAGAGGGTGTCGCGCCCGCCGGGCGGCAGCCTGAGGGGGTGGGCAAAGGCGTACTCGCGCCAGTCCGCCGGGGCGCCGGCGCCGGGCAAACTTGCGCACGCGGCGGGGTCGCGGCGGGCCGCCCGCACCCCCTGCCCTGCCGCCGCATAATCGCACCCCTGCGCGATGGGCGTCGCGGGCCACGTGTCGAGCGTGCCGCGAAAGCCTTCGATGAGGTAGCGATGGCCCGGGTAGTCCTGCGCCATCCGCAGGCTGCCCACGCCGCCGCCCCCGTTGAGAAACTGCCACGGCGGGTTTACCTGGAAGGGCCGCAGCAGCACGAAAAGCGTGTCGTCGCGGAACTGGTCGGTGGCGTTGCGGGCGACGTAGCGGACGAAGCCCGTGCCGTCGAGGGCCCACGCCGTCACGTCGAGGGCGGTGCTGTCGGGGTAGCGCCGCGTGACCGTCGGGATGGGCAGCCCTTCGACGAGCGACTGGGTGTGCGCGCCCTCGGCCCAGCCCCGCGCCTGCCCGCCGTGCTGCCAGAACGGTTCGAGGCTGAAGCCGCCGCGCCGCAGTTCGACGGCGCCCGTCTGGCCCACGAGCAGTTCCTCGCGCCCGCCCGCCTCGCCCGTCACCGTCCAGTACGTCTGCGTCGAGTCGAAGTAGGACGGGAACGTGCCGTGCGGCGCGCGGGCGGCGAGGTACGCGAAAAAGGCGTTGGGCGTGCCTGCCGCCTCGACGGGCAGCAGCACCAGCTTTTCGACGCGCGTGGCGGCGGGCGCCTCGACTTCGAGCCGGAGGTAGCGCGCCACGGACTCGGGCAGGTAGTGCGTCTGGTGCAGGCCGGGCCGCCGCCAGTCCACGAGCAGCGTCCACGCCTGCCCGTCCGCCGAGGCCATCAGCCGGTAGCGCAGGCGCGGCACGCGGCTGTCGGCCCGCGCCTCAGGCTCGGAAGGCGGCGGACTGTCGGGCGTCAGCACGAGGTCGGCGTCGGGCGCGCTGCGCGGCGGCGCGGGCGGCACGTCCCAGTCGAGGGACAGGCCGCCGAACTCGCGGGGCGCGCCCCAGTCGAGCGTCAGCACCTGCCGGCCCGGCGGCACCGTCCACGCCCCGACGCCATCAAGTAGGGCGGCGGGCGGCGCGCCGGCAGAAACCACCAGGCGCGGCGGCACGGGCGGGCCGGGCGCGGCAAGCGGCTCGAAGGTGAAATCGTCCAGCCAGACGGTTCCCCTGCCGCCCTCGACAGCCGTGATGGCGAACTCGACCGTCCCGATGGCGCGGGGCGGGCCGCCGCCCGCAGGCCCCCACGCGAACTCGACGTGGCGCTCGCGGGTGGTGAACGCCTGCCAGCCGGACGGGTAGCGGAGGCGGCGGCGGTTGTGCCACCACACGTTCTCGCCCGAGGGGTCTATGAGTTTGAACTCGAGGTCGTTGACGCGGGCAGGGTCGGCGCGCAGCCGGAAGCCCAGCCGGTAGTGGTCGGGCAGCGTCAGCGCGACGGCGCGGCGGGCGATGGCGTAGCCGCCGCCCCCGTGGAAGTCGTAGTCCATGCGGAGGGCGCCGCCGTCGGGCGAGAGCCGCAGCGTCACGCCGTCCGCCGTGGCCGTCTGCCACGCGCCGATGTCGGAGAAGTCGTCAATGACCTGCACCTGGGCGTGCGCCGCGCCCGCGAGCACGAGGGCGAGGATACAGGCCACCAGCCCGCGGGTCTTGCGGCAGAAACCCCCGTGCTGCCCCACCGCCACACCGTCCGCCTGCCCTTTTTCGATTACCGCGCGCCGGGCGCGTATTTCGTGACGGCCTGCACGCGCGACAGGCAGCCGCTGTTCGGGCACGTGA
>CBDUCD010000048.1:0-12922 GCA_965365535.1 uncultured Rhodothermales bacterium
AAACGGCGGCGGTCGTCACCTTGCCCGCGGCGTGCGCCGTCTGCGAAAGCGCGTTGACCATCTCGACGATGGTGTCGTAGCGGTACTGCACCCACGCCCGGTTCTGCGACGGGTCGTCGAGGCTGAGCGGGTCGAAGCCCGCCCGGGCCTGGAACGCCGCGCGGCACACGTCGCAGTAGCAGTAGTCGTAGGGCGGGTACTCCTTGTCCTGCACGATGCCGTACTTGGCCCACAGCCCCGAGGGCAGAATCACGTCCGGGTAGCGGATGTAGTCGAGGTGGAGGCCGGCGACGCCCTCGACGGCCAGCAGCGCGCGCGCCCGCTCGACTTTGTGGGCCTTGACTTCGGGGCGCGACGGGCACATGAACTTGTAGTACGGCACGTACGGCGGGTCCGTCGCGGTGGACTTGCCCTCGCGGCTGACGGCGTACCACTCGGGGTGCGTCTCCTCGAAACCGCCCTCCATCATCGTCACCATCCACGCGTGGATTTCGACGCCCAGGTCGCGGGCGGCGGGCATGACCGCCCTCAACCCCTCCGCCGACGTGTTGACGAGCGCCGCCGTGATGCCGGCACCCCGCGCCCTTTCGAGCAGCGGCCGCCACTCGTCAGGGGTGCGCTCGCCGCCCATCCACACCCAGTGCTTGGCGCCGGGGGGCGGGGCTGATCCGATAGGCCGGGCGGGCGCGGCGTGCAGGAGGGTGGCGGGCGTGGCGGCGAGGGCGGCAGCCCCGGCACCGCCGGCCTGGATGAAAGCGCGGCGATCCATGAAAGCGGGGGTGTGTAGAAGGGGGCCGGAGCCCTGAAAAACTGAAAAGCGGCGCCCTTCCCGCGAGGAAAAGGGCGCCGCCGGGTGCGAAAAGGGGCGTCAGGGCTTGTCCCACCACACGCGCGTGGTGAACTCGTCGGGGCCCTGCCGGGCAATGGCCGCCGCGTAGTTTTCGGCGTTGGACACCTGCTCGCTCTGGTTGTAGCGCAGGCGGCGGGGAATGGTGCCGCCCGTCACGTTGCCCGGATAGTTCACCGGCGTCAGGTTGGGGAAGCCCGTCCGGCGCCAGTTGGCAAACGCCTCGTACTCGTTGAGGAAAACCGCCGCCCACACCTGCTCGCCGATCTGCTGCAGGCCCGTGGCCGCGCTGAACGGGTTGGCGGCCAGGTACGCGTCAATGGCGCTGCTGCTAATGTTGGTGGACGTGCCGCCATACGCCGACAGGTACGTCATGGCGGCGCGCACGCCCGCGTTGTAGTGGCCGGCGGCGTCCGTTGCGCCCCAGCCGCGCACGGCGGCCTCGGCGGTGTAGAGCTCGACCTCGGCGTACGTCTGGAAAAACGTCGGGTCGTCAATGCCCACGATGTCGGGGTTGACGGTCATGTACACGTCCACGCCGCAGGGCGACGGCTTGGGGGTGGCGTCGCACGAAACCCACGTGGGGATGGTGGGGGCCGTGTTGGCGTTGAAGCCGTTGGGCAGCCCGAGGGCGGGCGCGGCGGGGGCCGGCAGCTTGCCGTACACGGTCAGGCGCGGGTCGTTGTGCGCCTTCATCCAGTCCACGAACGTCTTGCTCAGGTGCTGGCTGGCGTCGGCCAGAAACACCTCGCCCACGCCATTATGCCACGCGGCGGGGTCGTGGGGCAGGGCGGCGTTGTCGGCGTTGCTCTGCATGACGCCGCCGGCAAGGGCTTTCTGCACCCACTGCTGCGCCGCCGACGCGTCGGCCTTGCTCATGCGCATCCCCAGCCGGAGCATGAGCGAGTAGGCAAAGCGCCGCATTTTGGTCACGTCGCCGCCGTAGAGCAGGTCGCCCTGGGGCACCTCTTTCGAGGCGTCGAGGGCCTGGGCCGCCTCGTCGAGTTCCTTCAGCATGTCGGCGTAGATGGCCTGCTGCGGGTCGTACTTGGGCGTCACGTTGCCGTCAATGTAGCCGCGTCCGGCCTCGAAGTACGGCACGTCGCCGTAGAGGTCGGTAAGGCGGTGGTACATGAGTACGCGCAGGATGCGCGCCGTCGAGCAGTAGTTGACGAGGGCGGCGTCGTCGCACGTTTGCAGCTTCAGGTCTTCGATGTTTTTGGCGATGTTGGGATAGTACCGGTCCCACATGGACGACGAGTAGTCGGGGTTGTAGAGGTACTTGTCGCCCGACCAGTAGCCCGGCAGCGCCGCCAGGTGCTGGATCATCGTCGAGCTGTAGATGAGGTTGGTGCGCCAGTTTTCGTACCGCTCGCCGGCAATGCGCAGCTCGATGTCGGTGATTTTGTAGTTGGGGTCAATCTGGCTGGCCTGCGTCGGGTTGACGTTGAGGTCGCCAAAGTTGTCGCAGGCGGAAAAGGTGAGCAGGCCGAGCGCCACGAGAGGCAGGCCCACCCGCAGGGAAAAACGGTTCATGCGCGTCATAGGGGTAAAAGGCAGAGGGGTGGACATCCGCGGACTTTTCAGAGCCGCACGTTGATGTTGAAGCCGATGCTGCGCGTCTGCGGGACGCCGGCCAGCTCCAGCCCGATGCCTGCGCTGTCGTTGCGGAAGCTCGACTCGGGGTCGAGGTTGGGCACGTTGCTGTGGATGAGCCACAGGTTGCGGCCCACGATGGAGACCGTCATGTCCTGGATGGGCGAGCGCCCGAAAAGGTTCGTCGGCACGCGGTAGGCCAGTTGCAGCTCGCGCAGCTTGACAAAGCTCGCGTCATAGACGAACTGCTCGCCGATCTGCCCGGCAATGCGCCCGTAGTAGTCCTGCGCGTCGGCGCGGACGGTGTTGGGCTGGCAGCCCGTCAGCGTGCCGTCGGCGTTCTCGGTGCAGGTCGCCAGCGCCACGCCCTCGCCCACGATGCCGCCTTCGCGGCCCGGCAGCGTCTCCTTGTGCAGCCCGTTGCCGTACGCGTTCGCGTTGAGCGCCGAGTAGAAGTCGCCGCCAAAGCGCATGTCAATCAGGCCGCTGAGCGTAAAGCGGCGGTAGCGGAAAGAGGTCGAGAGGCCGCCGTTCCAGTCGGGCATGGCGTTGCCGAGCTCCTTTGCTTCGGGCGTGCGCACGGGCAGGCCGTCGGCGTCGAACACGCGGCGGCCCTGGTCGTCCAGTCGGTAGCCGTTGCCGCGAATGACGCCAAAGGGTTTGCCCACCTCAGCCGTCACGTAGTTGCCCTGGTTGCGGCTTTCGCCCAGGCGCACCACGTCGTTTTCGCCCAGCAGCGACACGACCTCGTTGCGGTTGCGGGCAAAGTTGAAGTTCACGTCCCAGCGGATATTCTGCGTCAGCAGCGGCGTCGTCGAAAGCAGCGCCTCGACGCCCTTGTTGGTGATGGCGCCCACGTTGATGACGCGCCCCCCGAAGCCAGACGTGCCCGAGATGCTGATGGGGAGAATCTGGTTGGTGGTTTCGCGGCTGTAATACGTGAAGTCGAGCCCGATGCGGTTGCGCAGCCCGCGCAGGTCAATGCCGGCCTCGTACTCGTCGCTCGAATACGGCTTGAGGCCGGCCAGCGGGATCTCACCCTGGGCGATGCCGCCGCGCGGGTGCCCCAGGTGGCTCGTGCCGTTGAGGCCATACGTGAGCCGCAGGCGGTAGGCGTACGTGTCGCCGCCGACATTTGCGTAGGCCGCGCGCAGCTTGCCGTAGTCGAGCCACGCGGGCATCCCGCCAAAGGCGTCGGTAAAGACGAAGCTGGCGCTGACGGACGGGTAGAAGTACGAGTTGTTGTCTTTCGGCAGCGTCGAAGACCAGTCGTTGCGGCCCGTCGCCGTCAGGAACAGGTAGTTTTTAAAGGCAAACTCGGCCTGCGTGTACAGCGAGTTGACCTGCTTGTGGATCAGGTTGTACCCCGTCGAACTCGTGCTCTGGTTGGTCACGACTTCCAGGTTGGGGATGTTGAAGCCGCCACCGCCGCCCAGCGTGAGCGACTCGTTTTCCGAGTACTGGATGTTGCCGCCGAAGTTGGCCACCAGCCCCAGGTCGGGCGTGACCTTGCGGTTGAGCGAGAGCAAAAAGTCGGTGTTGAGCTCGGTGATGTCGTAGCTCTCCTCCGTCTGGCTGCCGCGCGGCGTGTAGGCCGTGCCGTAAGGCTCGATGTTGGTGCGGCGCAGCGTGTACGTGTCGCCGCCGAAACGCCCTTGCAGCGAGAGCCAGTCGGTAAAGGCGTACGCCAGCGACGTGACGCCGATGATGCGGCGCTCCTCGTCCTTCTGCGTGAAAGCCGTGGCCGCCCAGTACGGGTTCTGCGCGTACGGGCTCTCGAAGGGGTGCAGCTCGACGCCCGAGGCCGTCGCGCCCAGCTTTTTGCAGTCCGGCGCGTCAGCGGGGCAGCGCATCGTCTTCACGTCCACGTTGGGCGCGAGCATGAACACGGAAAAGTTGGGGTTGCCCGGCGAGTCCGACAGGCGGGGCCGGTTGTCCACCTTTTCGCGGATAAAGTTGAGCTTGGCGTCGGCCGTCAGCTTGGTGCCCAGCCGCGCCGTGCCGTTGAGCGTGAAGGTGCCGCGCGACAAGCCCGACGAGGGCGTGATGCCGTCGTTGGCCAGCCACGAGCCCGACATGCGCAGCGTCGTGTTGTCGGTACCTGTCGTGAGGGCGAGCGTGTTCGTCGTCGTCAGGCCCCGGTCGTAGAAGCGGCCCAGGTTGTCGCCGGCGGACTGGTAGGGGCGCTGCACGCCGTCCCAGTTCACCACCATCTGCCCGTTCATCTTTTCGCCCCACGCGACGGTGTTGGTGGCAATGGCGCCCTCGGCGCTCGTGGGCGCCTCGCCGCGCGTGCCCTGCCCGTAGGTTTCCTGGAAGTCGGTGCTCACGAGCACGCTCTCGAACGTCGTGTTGCTGTTGAACTCGACGCCCAGCCCCGCCCCGCGCGTGCCGCGCTTGGTGGTGATGACGATAACGCCGTTGAGGGCGCGCGAGCCGTAAAGCGCCGCCGCCGCGCCGCCCTTGAGCACGGTCATGGATTCGATGTCGTCGGGGTTGACGCCCGAGATGCCGTCGCCGCCGTCCACGCCGCCCCACATGCCCGCCGACGAGATCGTCGTGTTGTCAATGGGCACGCCGTCCACGACGTAGAGCGGCTGGTTGGCGTCGCCCGCGTCAATGGTCGAGATGCCGCGGATGATGACGCGGCTCGACCCCGAGGCGCCCGTGGCGGGCTTGGAGACGAGCACGCCGGCGACCTTGCCCGCAAGCGCGTTCACCACGTTCACGTCGCGCACCTCGGCCAGCTCGTCGCCGCTCACCTGCCCGACGGAGTAGCCCAGCGCCCGCTCTTTGCGCTCGATGCCGAAGGCCGTCACGACGACGTCGTCGAGCACGCGCGTGTCGGCGTCCATCTCCACGACGAGGGTGTTGTTGCCTTCGATGGGCACGGTTTTGCGCACGAAGCCCACGTACGAAAACACGAGCTGGGAGGTGCTGCTGGTCACCGCTAGCCGGAAGTTGCCGTCCACGTCGGACGTGGTGCCGTTCTGCGTGCCCATCTCGACGATGTTGACGCCGATGAGGGCTTCGCCCGTGGTGGCGTCAACGACCTTGCCTGTCACGACGTGCTGTGCCCACGCGGGCGCGGCGGCCAGCAGCAGCAGCAGCAGCGCGCCTACGTGCCTGCCGGGCCGCAGGCTGCTGACACGCGCGAATAGCCGGGCGTAAGGTTGGTGCATGGTGGTGGGGCTTGGGTTTTTCTGGGGAAAGAGGGGTTTCGGGCCTCCGGAGCGCGCGGGCGCGTGCCCCGATGGAGCCGGGGTGAAGGCGCTGAGAATACACCAAGAACGGCGCTACTGCAACTGACACGTTACTACAGGTGCGCCGCAGCAAGGGCAATTCGGCAGCCCACGCGGGGCGCGCAGCCTACCGGCCAGCGCTACTCTTCCCGCCGCACCTTTTCGATGAGGGCGGCCAGGTCGGGCGGCAGGGGCGCGTGGAAGCGCAGCATTTCGCCCGTGCCGGGGTGGACGAATCCCAGCGCGGCGGCGTGCAGGGCCTGCCGGGGCATGAGGGCAAAGGCGTTGCGCCAGAAGGCCAGGCGGCGCGCCGTGCGCGGCCCGGCCACGACGTGCGCGCCGCCGTACGTGGCGTCGCCCACGAGCGGATGGCCCCGGTGGCGGGCGTGGACGCGGATCTGGTGCGTGCGGCCCGTTTCCAGCCGGAACGTCAAGAGGGCCGTGTGCGCGAATACCTCGGCGGTTTCGTAGTGCGTCACGGCCAGCTTGCCCTTTGCGTCGGGCACGACGGCCATCTTTTTGCGGTCGCGCGGGTCGCGCCCCAGCGCGGCGCTGATGGTGCCGGCAGCGGGGTCGGGGCGGCCCCACACGAGGGCCTGGTAGCGCCGGTAGATGGTGTGCGCCGCAAACTGCCGCGCCAGAAACGCGTGCGCCGCGTCGTCCTTGGCCACGACCAGCAGGCCCGACGTGTCCTTGTCTATGCGGTGGACGATGCCGGGGCGGAACAGGGGCGCCTCGCCTGCGGGCCGCGCGCCCACGGTCGAGAGGCCCACGTCGTCGTCGTCGGGCGCGTCGTCGTCCGGGTCGAGCGACAGCGCGGCGGCGCCGACGTGGTGGAGCAGGGCGTTGACGAGGGTGCCCGCGCGGTGCCCGTAGGCCGGGTGCACCACCATGCCCGCCGGCTTGTTGACGACGAGCAGGCGGCTGTCCTCGAACACGATGTCGAGGGGGATGGCCTCGGGGGCGGCCACGAGCGGCGGCGGTCGCCGGATGCGGCACTCGAAGCGGTCGCCGGCCTGGACGCGCTGCGAAGGCCGGTCGAGGGGTTTGCCGTTGACGCGCACGCGCCCCTCGCGGATGCCCGCCTGCACCTTTGCCCGCGTCGCATTGGCGATGTGGCCCGTCAGGTACACGTCGGCCCGCTCGTTTTCGCGGTAGCCGGCGGGCACGTCGAG
Organism: uncultured Rhodothermales bacterium; assembly: GCA_965365535.1. Taxonomy (GTDB): domain Bacteria; phylum Bacteroidota; class Rhodothermia; order Rhodothermales; family BA12; genus CBDUCD01. The sequence goes on from CBDUCD010000048.1 coordinate 6,861, forward strand.
GGTGAGGGTGGTTTCTTCAGGCGTTTCCATGCGAAAAAGCGCGCAGCGCGTCGAGGGCGCGGCCGGTTTCGTCGGGCGTGTTGTACCACGAGGGCGAAAAGCGCAGCAGCCCGTTGCGCACCGACGCTGCCACGCCCGCCCTTTCGAGGGCCGCAAGCGCGCCCGTCGCGTCGGGGTGGCTGGCGGTGACGATGCCCGAGGCGGCATCGGGGTCGGCGGTGCCGTAAAGCGGCAGCCCCAGCCCGTCGAGGCCCGCGCGCAGCCCGCCGGCCAGTTCGAGCACGCGCCCGGCGCACGCTTCGGGGCCGGCGTCGAAGTAGAGGCCGAGGGCGGCGTCGAGCGCGGCAATGCCCATCTGGTTGAGCGTGCCGGCGCGGTAGCGGCGGGCGTCGGGGAAAAAGTCGAGGCGGTAGTCGAGAAAGTGCTCCCAGTCCACGGGCCCGTTGAGCCAGCCCACGCGCGGCGTGACGTGCGGCTGAAGCCCTTCGGAGACGTAGAAAAAGGCCAGCCCGCGCGGCCCCATCAGCCATTTCTGGGCGCCACAGGCGAGAAAGTCCACGCCCGCCTGCGGCGCGTCGAGGGGCAGCGCGCCCAGCCCCTGGATGGCGTCCACGCAGAACCACGCGCCCCGGGCGTGGACGCGTTCGGCGGCGGCGGCCAGGTCCATCCGGTAGCCGCTCAGAAACTGCACCCACGACACGCTCACGAGCCGGGTGCGCGGCGTGATGGCCTTTTCGAGCGCGTCGAGCGACACGACGCCCTGGTCGTGGGGGATGAAGTCCACCTCGACGCCCCGGCGGCGGAGGTGGAGAAAGGGGTACACGTTGGCCGGAAACTCGCACGCGGGCACGGCGATGCGGTCGCCGGGCTGCCAGTCGAGTCCCTCGGCCAGCAGGTTCAGCGCCTCCGACGTGTTGGCGGCAAACTCGACCCGCTCGGGCGGCGCGCCCACGAGCCGGCCCAGCCGCGCCAGCGCCCGTTCAAGCGTGGGCACGAACGATTCCCAGCACGCCACGTCGCTGCCGCTGCGGGCGCGGGTGTAGGCGTCGAGGGCGTCCACGACGGGCTGGCTGAAGGCGCCCGCGGCGGCGTGGTCGAGGTAGGCCAGGTGCCGGGTGTGCGGCATCCGGGCGCGCAGCGCCGCGAGGGAAAGAGGTTGGGGCGGTAACAGCATCGTAGCAACAGGCGCCGCCCCGTCCCGGCCGGCTGGGGCGCGGGCAGGCGGCGCAGGGGTATCTTTGGGGCGCGCCCCGGGAAAAGCCGCGTCCCTGCAAAGGTACGATGCCGCCCCGCCGGCACTTCTTTTTCGCCTTTTTCGCCCCTCCCGGCCATTTCGTGAATCCCGGCAACGCAACCCTTTCGCCCGCGGCGCAGCAGCAGCGCAACGCCGAGCTGGCGCAACTCGCCGACTTTATCCCGCAGCTGGCCTGGATGGCCGGTGCCGACGGCGCGCTCACGTGGTACAACGCCCGCTGGTACGAATACACCGGCACCACCTTTGCCGACATGCAGGGCTGGGGCTGGCAAAAGGTGCACCACCCCGACCACGTCGAGCGCGTGACGGCGCTTTTCAAAAAGCACGTGGCCTCGGGCGAACCCTGGGAAGACCTCTTTCCCCTCCGCAGCCACACGGGCGAGTACCGCTGGTTTCTCTCGCGCGCCCTGCCCGTGCGCGACGCCGAGGGGCGCGTGGTGCGCTGGTTCGGCACGAATACCGACGTGACCGAGGCGCAGCAGATGGAAGAGGCCCTGCGCGAAAGCGAAGCCCGCTTCCGCAGCCTCGCCGACGCGGCGCCGGCCATGCTGTGGGTGACCGACGCCGCCGGCGCCTGCACCTTTATCTCGCGCGGCTGGTGCGAGCTCACGGGCCAGAGCGAACTCGAAGCCCGCGAGCGCGGCTGGATGGAGGCCATCCACCCCGACGACCGGGCGCAGGCGGACGCCGGTTTCGGGCAGGCCATCGCGCAGCAGCAGTCTTTTCGCCTCGAATACCGGCTGCGCCGCTCGGACGGCGTGTACCGCTGGGTGATTGACACGGGCGAGCCGCGCTGGGCCGCCAGCGGCGCCTTCCGCGGCCACGTCGGCGCCGTCGTGGACATCACCGAGCGCAAGGAGGCCGAGGACGCCGTCCGCGCCCGCGAGCGCTATTTCAGCACCCTCGCCGAGGCCATCCCCGACATCGTCTTTACGTGCGACGAGCTGGGCCGCCTCGACTACTTCAATCCGCGCTGGTACGCGTACACCGGCCTCGACCCTGCCGAGCTGGCCGAGGACGAGGTGCTCCGCCGCGTCCACCCCGACGACCTGGCCCCGGCGCGGGCGCGGTGGCACGAGGCTTTTGGCGCCGGGCAGCCCGCCGAAGTGCAGCTCCGCCTGCGCAGCCACGAGGGCGACTACCGCTGGTTTCTGGTGCGCGTCGTGCCCGTGCACGAGAAGAGTGGCGAGATTTCGCGCTGGTTCGGGTCGGGCGCCGAAATACAGGCCCAGAAAATGGCCGAGGAAACCCTCGAAGCCCGCGTCGCCGAGCGCACGGCGGCGCTGGGGCAGGCGAACGAGACCCTCGAACAGCGCAACCGCGAACTCCAGGACTTTGCCTACGTGGCCTCGCACGACTTGCAGGAGCCGCTGCGCAAAATCCTCACCTTTACCGACCTGTTCGTCGGCGACTACGGCGGGCTCGTCCCCGACGAGGGGCGGCACTTTCTGAGCCGCGTGCAGGACGCGGCGCGCCGCATGTCGCGCCTCATCAACGACCTGCTGGCGTTTTCGCGCGTGAGCACGCAGCAGGCCACGTTCCGGCCCGTCAACCTCCAGCGAAAAATGGAGATGGTGCTGGCCGACCTGGAAGTCCGCATCGCCGAAACGGGCGCCCGCGTGGACGTGCAGCCCATGCCTACCCTCGTGGGCGACGCGACGCAGCTCCGGCAGCTGTTGCAGAACCTGGTGGGCAACGCCCTCAAATACCGCAAGCCCGGCGTGGCGCCCTTTGTGCAGGTGCGCAGCCAGATCGTGGAAGGGGAGGGCGGGCGCCCCTTCTGCCGCATCGAGGTCGAGGACAACGGCATCGGCTTCGACGAGAAGTACCTCGACCGCATTTTCGCGCCCTTCCAGCGGCTCCACACGCGCGGCCAGTACGAGGGCACGGGCATCGGGCTGGCCATCTGCCGCCGCATCGTCGAGCGGCACGGCGGAACCCTCACCGCCCGCTCGACGCCCGACGTGGGCTCGGTCTTTATTGCCACGCTGCCCCTCGAACCGCCCGAGGCGCCTCAGTCCTGACGTTCCAGCACGCGCAGGCGCCCGCGCCCGCCCAGCGCGTCGGCAAAGGCGGCGGCCAAGCCCGCCACCTGCGAGGCGCGCACGAAAAACGTCTGGGTGGTGGCGGCGCCGTAGGCCGCCGGGCCGGGCAGCGCGTCGAAGCGCCCCACGAGGTAGAGCGCGGGCGACGTGTCGGCGTAGTCGAAGTGGAGTTCGACGGCCACGCGGCAGACGTGCTCGCGGCGCCCGGCGGCGTCGAGGGCGAGCGCGGCGGCGTCGCCATAAGCGCGCACCAGTCCGCCCGTGCCCAGCCTGGTGCCGCCGAAATAGCGCGTCACGACGACGAGGGTGTTGGTGAGGCCGCGCTTTTCGAGCTGCCGCAGGATGGGCAGCCCCGCCGTGCCCGACGGCTCGCCGTCGTCGTGGGCGCGGAACAGGGCGGCGTCTGGCCCCAGCCGGAACGCCGAGCAGTGGTGCGTGGCCGTGTACTCGGCACGCCGGCGTTCGATCAGAACGGCCTGCACCTCCTCTTCCGACGCGACGGGCCACGCCCGCGCCACGAAGCGCGACCCTTTCACCTTTGTCTCCATTTCGGACGGGTGCGCGGCGCTCCAGAAAACGTCGCTACTCACCCCCGTACGGCGCGATGGCGGCGTCGAGCGCCACGCCCAGCCCGGGCGCCGTGGGCAGCGTGATGCGGCCGTCGTGCCACGCCATGCCGCCCGTCGTCACGCGGTCGCGCAGGAGGAGGGGCGCGTCGAGGTCGCAGAAATCGCACAGCGGCGCCAGGTGCGCCGCCGCCGTCACGGCCACGCCGCTTTCGACCATGCACCCCATCATCGTCTTCATGCCGAGGGCGCGGGCGAGGCCGATCCACCGCTGGGCGCCCGCGAGCCCGCCGGACTTGGTGAGCTTGACGTTGATGCCGTCGGCGCCGCCGGCAAGCGCGAGGATGTCCCTTTCGCCCTGCACGCTTTCGTCGGCGATAAGGGGCGGCAGGCTGCCGGGGGGCAGCTTTTCGCGCAGCCGGTGCCACGCCGCCGCGTCGTCGCGGGCGACGGGCTGCTCGACGTACGCGACGCCCACTTCGGCCAGCGCCGCGATGCCCCGCACGGCCTCGTCCACCGACCACGCGCTGTTGGCGTCCACGCCCAACGTTGCCGCCGTCCGGCCCCGCACGCGCCGCACGATGGCCACGTCGCGCGCCACGCTGCCCGTGCCCACCTTGAGTTTGAGAAACGGCAGGTGCGCCACCTCCTCCACCGCCGCGTCGAGCGCGGCGTCGGTTTCGGGGATCGAAAGGGTGAACGACGAAAGCGGCACGCGGGCGGGGTCGAGGCCCCAGAGCTGCCACAGCGGGCGCCCCAGCCCTTTGCCCCAGGCGTCGTGCAGGGCGATGTCGAGGGCGGCGCGGGCGGGCGCGGGGCCGTCGGGGATGGCTTCGAGGGCCGTCTGCAAGGGGAAATCGTCGGGCAGGGCGGCGGCGTCGAAGCGGGCGGCGTAGCCCAGCAGGTCGGGCCAGGTGTACGGGTAGTAGGGCACGCGCGCCGCCTCGCCCACGCCGTCGCCCAGCCGGACGAAAAAGCTGTCGCGGGTGTCGGCGCTGCCGTGGGCAATGCGAAACGGCGTTTTGAGGGTGTGCGTGTGGGCGGCGTAGGCAAAACGCATGGGCGGGAGGCGGTGGCGGAAAGGCAGAAGGTACACGCCCCCGGCCCCCGGCGCACGCCGCCCGCGTCGTAGCTTGCCGCCATGCCGACGCCTCCTGCCGCCCGCGCCCGCCTCCGCCGTTACGCCCTGATGAGTGTCGGGGCGGCCGTCGCCACGATGGTGCTCAAAGGCGCGGCATACGGCGTCACGGGCTCTGTCGGCCTGCTCTCCGACGCGCTCGAATCCCTCGTCAACCTGGGGGCGGCGGGGCTGGCGTTCTTGTCGCTCACCATTGCCGCCCGCCCACCCGACGAGGATCACGCCTACGGCCACGACAAGGTCGAGTTTTTCGCCGCCGGGCTGGAAGGCGCCCTGATCGTGCTGGCGGCCCTCGGCATCGCGTGGGCCGCCGTCGCGCGCTTTCTGGCGCCGGTGCCCCTTGCCGGGCTGGAATGGGGCGCCGTGCTGGGCGGCGCCGCCGCCGCCCTCAACGGCTGGGTGGGCGTGGTGCTGCGCCGCGCCGGGCGCCTCCACGACTCGCCGACGCTTGAAGCCGACGGCCTCCACCTGCTTACCGACGTGTGGAGCACCGTCGTGGTGCTGGCCGGGCTGGGGCTGGCACGGCTGACGGGCTGGCTCGTGCTCGACCCCGTCGTGGCCCTGCTGATGGCCGTCGTCATCGTCCGCTCGGGCAGCCGCCTGCTGCTGCGTTCGGTGGGCGGCCTCATGGACGAGGTGCTGCCCGAAGCCGAGCAGGCCCGCCTCCGGGCCGTCCTCGACCAGTACCGCGCCGACGGGCACGACTTCCACGCCTTCCGCACGCGCCGCTCGGGCGCCCGCCGCTTTGCCTCCGTCCACGTGCTCGTGCCGGCGACGTGGACCGTGGCCGAGGGCCACGCCTTTTGCGAGCGCGTCGAGGCCGACCTGCGGGCCACGATGCCCAACCTGTCCGTTTTTACCCACCTCGAACCCCTCGGCGACCCCGCCGCCCTCGACGACATCGCCCTCGACCGCCTGGAAGGGTAGGCGCAGCGTTCTTCATTTCGCTGATGGTTGAGGGGGCGATGAAAACAACTTGGGAGTTACGCCGTCCCTTCAACCGCACCTTTGAGGGGGCTCCCGCGAAGCGGGTGGGGGTGTTTTTCCATGTGCCTGTG
>CBDUCD010000049.1:0-12916 GCA_965365535.1 uncultured Rhodothermales bacterium
TTTTCGGCTTCACGCTGGGCGGCGTCGCCCTGGGCGCCGGGCGCGGCGAGGCGTGGCTGATCGGGGCAGTGGCCTTGCTGGGGCATGGCCTCGTGCCGCTCGCCTTTCTGGTGGCGTACGTGCGGCGCGGCGCGGCGCGCACCATCGAAGTGCGGCAGCGCCGGCAGCGCACCCTTCCGTACCTGTTCGGGGCGGGCTGCGTGGCGGCGACGGCCATCGCGTTTTTCGTCCTGCTGCCCCCGGCGCGGCGCCCGCTCGCGTGGATCGAAGGGGTGCAGGCCCTCAACACGCTCGGGCTGCTCCTGATCAACCTGAGGTGGAAAATCTCGCTGCACCTGACGGCCCTGGCCGCGACGATGGGCATTCTGGGCGGACTCGCGTGGGGAGCGCCGCTCGCGCGCCCCGGCGTGCTGCCGCCCGCGATTTTTGCCGTGCTGGCGCTGCTCGTGCCGGCCCTCGCGTGGGCGCGGGTGTATGCGGGCGCCCACACGGCTGCGCAGACGCTGGGCGGCACGCTGTTTGGACTGGGCCTCGTGCCCCTCGAAATGCTGCTGCTGCGGGCGCTGGGGCTGCTGGGCTGACGGGGCAGGCATCTCGTTTTGCCGCCGCCCCGGCTGCACGCAGCCGTATTTTGCGCCGCCATCCCCGCTGCCTTTTGCCCCGCGCGCCTATCCGTTTCGCTACCGTCGGCTTATTTCTCTTTCACCTCTGACCTGCCTGACCGGGATGCGACACGCTGCTGGATGCGCGCTTTTGATGTTTCTGCTGCCTTTTTCGGCCTTTGCCCAGAACTGGGGCGTCGTGGCCGGGCGCGTCACGAGCACGCGCGATGGCGAGGGCGTTGCGGGCGCGAGCATCCTCGTGCGCGACACCAACTTCGGCACGGCGGCCAACCCGGACGGCTTTTTCCGCTTCCGCGTGCCGGCGGGCTGCTACACGCTGCGCGCCACGGCCGTAGGCTTTGCCAACCTCGAAAGCGAGCTGTGCGTGCGCCGCGACGAGGAAAAGCTGTTCGACGTGCGGCTGAGCCCGACTTCGCAGGAGCTGGGCGAGATCGCCGTCGAGGCCGAGGCGCCGCGCGAGGCCGGCGTCTTTGCCCTCACGCCCGAGGAAATCCAGAACATCCCCGGCCCCTTCCGCACGCCCTTCCAGGCCATCCGGGCGCTGCCCGGCGTGGCGGCCAACAACGAGCTGTCCAACCAGTTTTCCGTTCGCGGTGGCGGCTACAACGAAAACCTGCTGTTTCTCAACGGCTACGAGGTGTACCTGCCTTTCCGGCCCCGGCAGGGCGAGCAGGAAGGGCTGGGACTGCTCAACGGCGACCTGGTGGACGCGCTCACGCTCTACTCGGGCGGCTTCCCGGCGCGCTACGGCGGCAAGCTGGCCTCCGCCCTCGACGTGCGCTACCGCCGGCCCTACAAAGAGCGCGTCCACGGCTCGGGCACCCTGTCGCTCCTCGACGCGGGCGCGGCGGCGGGCGCCTCGGCGCTGGACGGCAGGCTGGGCTGGCTCTTTGGCGTCCGGCGGGCGCAGGCGCGGCGCCTGTTCGGCACGCAGGAACTCAAGGGCCGCTACGACCCCGCCTATACGGACGTGCAGGGCGTGCTGTCCTACAAACTCACCGACGCCGCCGAACTGGAGGCCACGGGCGTGTACGTCGAGCACCGCTTCAACCTCGACCCCGTCAACCGGCGGACGTTTTTCGGCGTCATCTCGCTCAACCCCGACCAGCCCTCCGACTTCCAGAGCGTCTTTACCGAGTTCAGCGGCCAGCAGACGGATGGCTACAACACGGCTTTTGGCGGGCTGCGCCTCAAAACGCGGCTATCCCGAAATCTGCGCGCCGAGCACGACGTGTCCGTTTTCGATACCGACGAGTTCGAGCAGCGCGACATCGTGGGCTATGCCGAGCTTTCGCAGGTGGACCCCGGCAGCGGCGCGGCCACCAAGCTGGGCAACGGTGCCTCGCGCGATTTCGCCGACAACCGCATCCGCGTCAGCACGCTTACGGGCCAGGGCCGCTACGTGCTCACATCAGGGCGGCAGGCGTACGAGGCTGGCTGGCTGGCCCGCCACGTGGGTTACCGGGATCGCATCAGCGAGCTGGCGACGAACACCGTCCGCGCAGACGGCGCCGACCGCGTGTTCGTGCTCGACAGCCTGCGCGACGCCCTCGACCTGTCCACGCAGCAGTACGCGGCCTACACCCAGGCCACGCTCGACCTGTTGCCCGGCGACCCCAACCGCCTGACGGCGACGGTGGGCGCCCGCGCCGACTATTTCGCCTTTACCCGCGAGTTCACCCTTTCGCCGCGCCTGAACGCCCGCTTCGAGGCGTCGCCCGCCACGACGCTGCTGGCGTCGGCGGGGGTGTTTTACCAGACGCCCTCCTACCTCGAACTGCGCGGCAACCCCGCCGTGCAGGAAAACGTGCAGATCTCGCTCAACGACTCGCTCCGCAGCCAGCGGGCGATTCAGTTCGTGGGTGGCGTCGAGCATTTCCTGCCCGCCCGCCGCCTGTCCGTGCGGGCCGAGGCGTACTACAAGCACCTCTCGAACCTCATTTCGTACGCCGTCGATAACGCGCGCGTCGAGTACTCGGGCGCGAACGACTCGCACGGCTACATCGCCGGCTTCGACGTGCAGCTGCGGGGCGAGTTCGTGCCGGGCCTGGAAAGCTGGGTCAACTACGGCTTCATGGTCAACCGCGAGCGCTTCGAGGCGCCGTACGTCACGCGCTACAACGCGGGCCTGCTGGCCCGCCCGACCGATCAGCGCCACACGTTTTCGTTTTACGTGCAGGATTACGTACCCGGCGACCCGACGTGGCGCATCCACCTCAGGGCCCTTTTCGGCAGCGGCTACCCCTTTACGCCGCTTGCCGCCAGCAACCGCGTGGACAACCGCATCATCTTTGTGCCCGGCCCCCGCAACGCCTCGCGCTACGACGAGTACCGGCGCCTGGATCTGGGGGTGGCCAAGGTCATCACCTTTGGCAGCGACGTGAAGGGCACGGAGACCAAGCTGGAGCTGACGGGCGAGCTGCTCAACGTGTTCGACATGGTCAACGAGGTGGCGTCGCAGTACGTCGTCACGCAGGAGCGCTACCGCCGCGTGCCCATCCGCCTGACGCCCCGCACGGTGAACGTGCGCCTGCGCTTCACGTTTTAGGGTGGGGCTGGCTGGTCGAGGGGCGCAAATAATGGCGCTACTCCTGCCGCGCCTCGCTGGCGGCGCGTGCCCACGGCGTGTCCGGGTAATCCCTGATGACCTGGTCGTAAAGCCGGCGGGCCTCGTCCACGTTGCCCTGCTGGGTGTGCGCCCGCGCCATGGCCAGCAGGCTGGACGCCACCCATTCGTCGAAGCCCGCAAAGCGCGTCTCGACGGAGGCGAGGGCCGCGAGCGCGGCGTCCAGGTTGCCCCCGGCGAGGTGGAGGGCGCCCAGCCGGTACGTGGCCTCGGCGCCCACTTCGGCGGCGTCGGCGCTCAACTGTTCGTAGGCTTCGAGGGCGGCGTCGGTCTGGCCGCGCGCTTCGAGGATGCGGGCCTGCCCCAGCCGGGCCTGGAGGGCTGACGGCCCCTCGGGCGTGGCGTCGAGCGCGGCGTCGTACAAGCGCTCGGCGGCGTCGAGTTGTCCGTTGGCGAGCAGGGCGCGGGCCTGCCCCAGCCGCGCCTCGGCCACCACGTCGGCGTTGCCGGCGGCGAGCCGTTCGAGTGTCTGGAAGGCGTCGTGGGCGTCGCGGGGGCGGTTGTTGTCGAGGTAGAGCCGGGCGAGTCGGCGGGCGGCTTCGCTCTGGCGCGGGCTGGCGGGGCCGGTGACGACCTGGCGGAGCAGGCGCGCGGCCTCGTCCACGCGGCCCTCGTCGGCGTAGAGGTCGCCGAGAAAGTAGCGGGCGTCGGTCTGGAGGGCGGCGTCGCCGGTCGTGCGGATAAACTCGGCGAGGGCGGGCTCGGCGTCGCGGTAGCGCCCGCGGACGTAGAAATCCTCGGCGCGGCGGAAGCGCAGCTCGTCGGCCACGTCGGGCGGCGCGGCGACGGAGAACGAGTCCACGATGGCGGCGGCCTCGTCGTCGCGGCCCAGCCCGCGCAGCGTGGCCTGCAAGCTCGTCGCGGCGTCGGCGGCAAAGGCCGTGTTGCCGTAGCGGGCCAGCACGGCGCGGTAGGCGCGGGCGGCGTCTTCGAGCATCCCCCGGTTGTAGTACGCATCGCCGACGCCATAAAGGGCTTTGCCGGCCAGCGGGTCGCGCGGAAACTCGCGCACGACCTGCTCGAAGGCGGCGATGGCTTCGTCGTAGCGGCCTTCCTGGAGGAAAAAGTAGCCGATGCTGTAGGCGGCTTCCTCGCGCCACGGGCTGCCGGGGAATTCGCGCAGCAGGCGTTCAAGCGAGCGGCGCCCCCGGTCGGGCTGGCCGGCGAAAAAGTAGGACTGCCCCATCTGGTAGAAGGCGTAGTCGCGCCCCTCGCCGCGCACGCGGGCATACGCGTTGACGGCTTCGAGGTAGCGGCGGAGGGCGAAGTAGCTGTCGCCCAGCCGGAGGTGGGCGTCGTCGCGGTAGGCGGGCGCGTCGGCGGGGGCGTCGGGGTCGGGCTCGTACTGGTCGAGAAACGCCTCGAAGGCGAGGCTGGCCTGCTCGTAGCGTTCCTGGCGGAAGTAGGCCCATCCCATCACGTAGCGGGCGGCGCTGCGGAAAGCGCCCTCGGGGTTCTGGTCGAGGTAGCTGCGGAGCGTGGCGAGGGCGGCGCCCAGGTCGCCCTGCTGGAACTGCGTCTCGCCCAGCCAGAACAGGGCGTCGCCTTTGAGGGCCGGGGTGGCGCCTGCTCCGGCGAGCCGCTCGAAGGTGCGGCCGGCCTGCTCGTAGGCGCCCGACCCGTAGAGGAGGTAGGCTTTCTGGAAGGCGAGGTTGTCGCGCAGTTCGGGCGCGGCGTCGCGCTGCCGGCTGATGGCGCGGTCGAAGAGTTTCTCGGCGCCCTCGCTGTCGCCCGCCGCGATGCGGGCGTTGGCGTAGAGTTCGAGGGCTTCGTCGGCAAAGGCGCTTTCGGGAAAGGCGCGCAACAGGCGCTCGAAGGCGAGGCTGGCGCCCTCCCAGCGTTCGCGCCGGTATTCGAGGACGCCGTGCTCGAACAGGGCCTGCTCGGCGGCGCGGTGGCGCGGCCACGTGGTATAGACCGCCTCGAAGCGCTCGGCGGCGGCGTCCATCTCGCCGGCGAGGGCGAGGGCGCCGGCCTGCCGGTAGGCGGCTTCGGCGGCGAGGCTGTCGGTCTGCCCTTCGGCGGCCAGCCCGTAGTACTCGGCGGCGCGGCGGTAGTCGGCGGTTTCGTAGGCGTTGCGCCCCAGCCCGACGAGGGCGGGGCGGTAGTAGGGGCCGCCCGCGTAATCCGTCAACAGCAGGCGGTACGTCTGCTCGGCCTCCCCGGCGCGGCCCAGGTGGTTGTAGCCTTCGGCGAGGAGAAACAGGGCGCGCTCGCGGGCGCTGCCCGTCAGGTTGTCGAGCCGCCGCGTCGTCTCGTCCACCAGCCGGTTGTAGTCTTCGAGTTCGTAATAGACTTCGGCAAAGGCGAGGCCCAGGTCGCGGCTGTAGGGCGAGTCGGGGTAGCGATCTTCGAGTTTTTCGAGCGTGCGCGCCGCCGCCGGCAGCCGGTCGAGGCGGATGAGGTGGTAGGCCACGGCATACAGGGCCGAGGGCGCCGTGGTGGTGTTGGGGTAGCGGTCGGCGGCGCGCTCGAAGGCCTGGAGCGCCGCGTCGTCGTCGCCCAGCGCGAGGTGCGTCTCGCCCAGCCAGAAGAGGGCTTTGGCCGCCGGCTCGGCAGGCGGGCGGCTGGCGACGAGGGCTTCGAGCAGGTCGCGGGCGCGGGCGTAATCCTGCCGCTCGAAAAACACGCGCGCCGCCGCGAGCCGGGCCTCGTAGGCGAGGGGATGCGCGGGGTAGCGCTGCTCGAACAGGGTGAAGAGACGCACCGCCTCGTCGTCGTGGCCGAGGGCGAGGGTGCTGTGCGCCTGGTAGAACAGGGCGTCGGCGGCGCCGGGGTGCTCGGGGTACGCCTCGCGGAAGGCGCCGAAGTCGCGGATGGCGTCTTCGTAGCGGCGCTCGCCATAGGCGCCGTACGACTGGGCGAACAGGGCCTCGGGCGTGGGCGTGACAGGCTGCGCGAGGGCGGCAGAAGCGGCCAGCAGGGCAGGCAGCAGGAAAAGGGCGAGGGGGCGCATCGGGCGGGGAGAAGACGGATAAAGGTACGCGCTCCGAAGAACGGCGCGGGCACGCGGGGCGCGTGGCGCGGGCGAGGTAAAGTTGTTGGAAAGGGCCCCTCTCCATCGAACTACTGGGGCCGCAGCCGGATAGTTAGGCCCTTGTGCGGGCAGGCTCAACGCCCCGCCGCCATTCCCCAACCGCCTCCTTCTACCCCTACTCCATATGGCCCGCAATCCCGAAGAACAGGCCGCGCGCGTGACGCCGGCAACGCCCGACCAGCCTGCCGGCAAACCCACCGGCGCCGAAAGCACGAAAGGCACCCGCGCCACGATGCCCGACCACGCGACGGGCACCAGCGCCGCCCCGCTGGAAGCCGCCCCCGACGACACCCTCGGCCAGATGCAGCAGATCGCCAGCGAGTACTACGAAAAGCTGGGCGACCTGACGGCGGACTTTGCCGAGCAGGCGCGCGGCTACGCCCGGCAGAGCCGCCAGTTTGTGGGCAGCCATCCCGCCAGCACCGTCGCGGGCGGCTTTGCCCTCGGCGTGCTGATCGGCGTTTTGTCCAGCCGCAACTAAACCTCCCCTTCCGATGGAAGCCACCGTCACGCCTTCTGCCCTGCCCGCCGACGCCGCGCGCCGGCTGCCGGGCGCCGACCTCGCCGACCAGTACGAGCCGCTTGCCGCGGCCCTCGCGTGGGTGCGCGACAACCAGTACCCGGCCATGATCGGCGCCTTTGCCATCGGCGTTTTTCTGGGCGTGCTTGCCCGCCGCTAACCCCGCTCCCCTTTTACCCCCATTCAGATGGAAGCCAAGACCGATAAAGCCAACCCCGACAAAGCCGCCCCCGCCAGCACGGGCGCGGGCGAAACCGCCACGACCGACGCGGCCACCGACGCCCGGCAGCGCCTCGACGAGTTTACCGACAGCTTGCAGCAGACCTTCGACAAGGCGCAGCAGCAGCTTTCGGCCACCGTGGCCCGGCTGCGCGAGGAAGTAGGCAAAGTAGATGTGGAGGGCGCCCGCGTGCGCGCCGCCTCGTGGATCGAAGAAAACCCGACGCTGGCCGTGGGCCTGGCCGTGGGCGCGGGCCTGCTCATCGGCAAAGCGCTGGGCAGCGCCCTCACGCCCGAGCCGCCGACGCTCAAAAAGCGGGCGCTCAAGCAGGCCAAGCGCGTCCAGAAGTACGCGGGTGAGCTGGGCGAGGAGCTGGCGCAGCGCGCCGCCGTGGCAGGAGGCGCCATCGCCGCCGGAGGTGCTGCCGCCGCCGCCGCCGCCAGCCGCCGCGCCCAGCACGTCGGGGGCGTCGTCGCCGAGAACGCCGCCGAGTGGGGCGGGCGCACCGTCGAGTACGCCGAAAACGTCCTCGACGACTTGCAGGACACCACGAAAGGCGCCCGCAAGCAGTTCAAGAAAAAGTCCAAAAAGGTGCGCCGCCAGGCCGAGCACGGCCTCGACTTTGCCGGCTCGCTGCTCGACGCTGCCCGCACCGCCGTGGCCGCCGTCGTCGTCAAGAAAATCACCGACTGGACGCGCAAGGTGGCGTGAACGCGGGAAGGAAGGGTGGGCGGCCTGCCGTGGCCTGCGACAAGTGAAGAGTAAGCGCCTTTCGCCCCTACCCTCTTTGTCCTCCCCGCTGCCCCCTTTACCTTTCGGTGCAAACCGGAGCCGGGCTTGCAAGCGTGCAAGTCCGGCTTTTTCGTGTCCAGCCTCTACGCATCCATGAGCGTCCTCGCCGTCGGTACCGTTGCCCTCGACACCATCGAAACGCCGTTTGCGCCGCCGCAGCACGTGCTGGGCGGCAGCGCCACGTACGTCGCCCTGGCCGCGCGCCAGTTCGTGCCCGGCGTGCAACTCGTGGGCGTCGTCGGGGGCGACTTCCCCGACGCTTATGCCCAGCGGCTGCGCCAGAGCGGCATTGACCTGGCGGGGCTGGAGGTGGACGGCGCGGGCGAGACGTTTGCGTGGGCGGGTCGCTACCACTACGACATGAACCAGCGCGACACGCTCGAGACGCACCTCAACGTGCTCACGTCGTTTGCGCCCATCCTGCCCCGCGCCAGCCGCGCGCCGCGCATTCTGTGCCTGGGCAACCTCGACCCCGCCATCCAGCAGAGCGTGCTGCGGCAGGTGGACGCGTCGGCGTTTTCCATCCTCGACACGATGAACTACTGGATGGAGCACACCCCCGACGCCCTCGCGCAGACGCTGCGCCTCGTGGACTGCCTCATCATCAACGACGCCGAGGCGCGGCAGCTTTCGGGCGAGCCCAACCTGATCCGGGCGGCGCGCCTGATCCGGGCGATGGGGCCGCGCACGCTTGTCATCAAAAAAGGCGAGCACGGCGCCCTGCTGTTCACCGAAAACGACGTTTTCAGCGCGCCCGCGTATCCGCTCGAAGACCTGCACGACCCCACGGGCGCGGGCGACGCCTTTATGGGCGGCTTTGCGGGCTACCTCGCCCAGGCCCCCGACATCACGCCCGACGTGCTGCGCCGCGCCGTCGTGTACGGCTCGGCGACGGCGTCGTTTTCCGTCGAGGCGTTCGGGCCGGAGCGGCTGTTCACGCTCACGGCGCCCGAGTTGCAGCGGCGCGTGGCGGCCTTCCACAGCCTGTGCGCCATTCCCGCCGAGGGCGTCGAGGCCGTGGGCGCTTAGCGTCAGCGCCGCTCGCCCAGCCGGACGGGCGCGGGCGCGTCGGCGGGCTTCGCGGCCTCGGGCGGGGTGCCCAGCCGGCGCCCGGCGGGTTCGGCGGAGACGATGCCGCGCAGTTCGGCCACGCGGGCGTTGAGGCGGGCTTCGCGTTCCGAGAGGCCCTGCTCGCGCTCGACGAGGGCGCGCTCGCGGGCGGCGACGGCCTGGAGGCGGGCGTCCATCTGCACGCCGCGCGCGGCCAGGTCGCGCAGCACCCCCTGCGCCCGGTCGGCCTCGGCGCGGGCGCCGGCGAGGGCGTTTTTCTCGGCGTCGAGGGCGTGGCGTTCGGCTTCCAGCTTTTGCTGCGCCGCCGCGAGTTGCTGCCGGGCGTCGCGCAGGTGCTGCTGCCCCTCGGCCAGCTCGGCGGTGCGCGCTTCGAGGGCGGCCTCGAAAGCCTCGTGCTCGTCGGCCAGGGTTTTGCGCTCGCGGGCCACGAGGCTTTCGCGCTCGCGCTGATCGCGGGCAAAGGCGGCGCGCTCGGCGTCGAGGCGCTGCCGCAGCGCGTCCGTCTCCTGCTGCCGCGTTTCGAGCGAGAGGCGCAGCGTGCCCAGCGCCTCAATGTCGGCGTCGAAGCGGGCATTGCGGGCCTGCAACTCGCCGGCTTCGTGGGCCAGGCGGTCGGCCTCGGCGTCCAGCCGGTCGGCGCGCGTGTCGAGGGCGCGCTGCGCTTCTTCGAGGTCGAGCCACGCCGCCGCCTCGCTGACCTGCGCCTTGAGCGCTTCGCTTTCGGCGCGGAGGGCGTCGCGCTCGCCGCGTAGCCTTTTCGCCTCGGCCTCGAGCGAGTCCACCGTTTCGCGGTGCTGGCTGATTTCGGCCTCGTACTTCGCGGCGTCGAGGCGGAGCGCTTCGGCCTCGCGCTCGCGCCTTTCGGACTCGTGCCGCGCCTTTTCCAAGCGCTCGGCGGCCTCGTCGAGGGCGCCGTGCTGCTCCGTCCACGCGTCCACCTGCTGCTGCGCCTCGTCGCGCTCGCGGGCGGCCCGCGCCAGCTGCGACCTGAGGTTCGCGGCCTCGCCGCGCAGCGCCGTGTGGCGTTCTTCCAGGCTGTCGTGCGCGTGTTGCAGCGTTTCGCGGGCCTCGCGCTGGGCGCCCCCTTCGGCCTCGGCGGCCTCGCGGGCCGCGCGCGCCACGTCGGCCTGCGCCTGCGCCGACGTGAGGGCTTCCGACAGCTCGCGGTTGTTGGTGCGGAGCTGCTGCACGACGGCATCCTGCCCGTCGCGCTCGGCCTCCAGGCTGGCGTGCGCCTTTTCGAGGGCGGCGTGCCGGGTGCGCAGCGCGTCCAGATCGGCCTCCTGCTGCCGCAGCCTTTCGATTTCGCCTTTCAGCGTGCTTTCCGCCTCGTCCTTTTCTTCGAGTCGTGTTTGCAGCGCCTCGCCTTCGGCGGCCAGCGCGTCGGCGCGCGCGCGCTCGGCGTCGGCGTCGGCGCGGGCCTGCGCCAGCCCCTCTTCGAGGCGGGCGTACTCCCCTTCGAGGGCGTCGTGGGCAGCGCCGGCTTCGTCGAGGTGGCGCGACGTGTCGGCGAGGCGTTCGAGCAGGGTGTCGAGTTCGGCGCGTAGCTGCGCGCTCCGGTCGCGGTGTTTGTCAGCCTCCTGCCGGGCTGCCGCCCCTTGCTGCCGCGCCGTTTCGAGTTCCTGCCGGAGGGCGTCGCGCGCGGCGGCGGCGGCGGCGTGCTGCCGTTGCAACTCGTCTCGCTCGGCAGCAAGGGCTTTCTGCTCGCCTTCGAGGGTTTCGATCTGGTTCGTGGCGTCGGCGTGGCGGGCGGCCAGGGCGTCGCGCGCGGACTGGAGGGCGTCGAGGTCGGCCTGGCGGGCGGCGAGGGTGTCGCCCAGCGCGTCGTGGCGGGCGTGGGCGGCGCGCAGCTCGTCGCAGGCGCGCTCGTAGTCGGTGCGGAACGTCTCGCGGCTGAACATCACGTCCTCGTGCTGCTTTTCAAGGTCGGCGAAACGAGCTTGCTGCGCGGCGTGGGCCTGCTGCTCGCGGGCCAGCATTTCCTGGAGGCGGGCGTGCTCCCCTTCGAGGGCGGCGTGGGCGGCCCGGGCTTCTGCCAGCGCCGCGTCGAGGTTGTCGGCCCGGGCGGACTGCTGCTGCGCGGCGGCGCGGGCGGCGTCGAGGTCAGCCAGGGCCTGCTGGTGCGCGGCCTCCTCGGCTTCAAGCGTCTGGCGGAGGGCGTCGTGCCGGGCGGCCAGTTCGTCGGCAGCCCGGCGGAGGGCGTCGCGCTCGGCGGAAAGCGACTGGCGCTCGGCGTCGGTCGCGGCCAGCAGCGTCGCGGCGCGGGCGCGCTCGGCGTCGTGGAGGGCTTCGAGGCGCTCGCGCTCGCCCTGCCACGCGGCGCGGCGCGTGTCGAAGTCGCGCTCGCGCTCGGCGACTTTCTGGCGGCGGGCCTCCAGCTTTTGCCGCTCGTCGTCGAGGGCGTCGAGGGCGGCCTGCCCCTTTTCCACCTCGGCCTCGCGCGCGTCGAGGGCGGCCAGCCTGTCCTGGAGGGCGAGGCTGGTGCGCTCGAGGGCGAGTTCGACGGACTGCCAGTCGTCGCCCGTGGCCTCGCGCAGCGCCCTGAGCCGCCCGCCGATGGCCTCGCGCAGCGTTGCCGCCTCGTCGGCCAGGGTGCCGGCGTGGGCGTCGGCAGGGGGCGTGAGGCCCAGCAGGGGCGCGGGCAGGGCGCCGGGCCGCTCGTCGCCCGCGCGCCCTCTGACAAAAGCGTAGCCAACGCCTACCCCGACGAGCAGGCCCACGAACGCCGCGGCAATGAGCAGTCCGATCACACCAGAAAAGGGATGTTGAGAAAGGGCAAGTATAGCCAATCGCGCGTGCCCGGCGTGGGGGCGATGCGAGGGCACAGGGGGGCCGGGCGGCAGGCCGCTGTCGTTGCTGCCTTTTCACCCTCTGCACCCCCAGAGCCAGCGCGCCGCGCCTGACACCTGCGCCGCGCTGGCGCGTTGCGCTCGGCACCCTACACTCCCTGCCGCTTTGCGCCCTTTCCTGCTACTGCCTGTTCTGCTCGCCCTTGCCGCCTGCACGCCCTCCGCCCCGGCGGGCGACCGCCTGCCGCTCGACGTGGGGACGATGCGGGCGGACGTGCTCCGCTTCTACTTCGGCAGCTACCTCGACGGCGACGACCCGTTCGAGGCCGGCCTGCTCGACGACGACAACGGCACGTTCTACGTCCACCCCGCCGCGCTCGAAAAGGTGGCGCCCGGCGATGCCCCCGCCCTCGACGCCAATGCCGACGGGCGCGTGTCGAAAGGAGAGCTGACGGCGTTTGTCGAGGCCACGTATGCCACGGCGCGCGCCTTGCCGGCGACGGTGCAGCTTTTCCGCGAAAGCACGGGCTACGGCGGGGCGGACTGGTTTACCGTCGAACTCCACGGCGTCATGACGACGGCGCGGCGCCGCACCGCCGTGCCCGACAGCGCCCTCCGCGCGGCCCTCGCGGGCTACGACGCCAGCGGCCAGCAGCTCCTCTACCCCCGGGGCACGACGTTCGTGGGCGAGCACGTGGACGAAAACGGCCAGCTGCTCGAAACGACGGCCATGCACAAGCGCGCCGACGGCCTGTGGGATTTCTTCGTGTACGGCCCCGACGGCGCCCTCGCCACGCAGACCAACACGCCGCCGCGCGCCCTCCGCGCGCCCGTGCAGTGCGTGGGGTGCCACTTCGGCAACCGGGGCTTCGAGCCCGAGGCGTCGTTTCCCGCCGCCGCGCCCGACGGCCCGCACGGCCCCCGCGCCCTCTACGTCCCCGACGCGTGGCGCGACGCCGACCTCGTCGCCTTTTTCAACGAGCACCGCAAGCGCAGCGACCACGTGCTGGGCCTTTACAACACGCTCTACGTGGCCCGCGCCCGCGCCCGGGGCGACACGCTGCCCCCCATCGCCAAGCTGCCGCAGCGCGGCGCCGAGTAGCCGCTGCCTCATACCAGTTCTGAAAGATTGTAACGCATCCTATGTCAATCACTCCCGCGAATGCGGGAGCCCAGTCGCCGGTTCGGCGGAGGCCAGCGCCCCCTTGCTAGCGGCTGGATCCCCGCCTTCGCGGGGA